>CBETNY010000066.1:0-7381 GCA_965537275.1 uncultured bacterium
ATAAAATATTTTGCTCCCCTTGTCGCAGACGGTCTATCATGGGCTTCAGCTCCTCATAAGTGCTTACCGGCACCCGCTCACGAAAAGTTTGGACACTTCGGATGGTACGGTAATCATATTTTTTTCCCCACTCTGTATCACGGGCCGTCTCCAATAATTGATTAAGGCTCTCCTTCTGCACCTCATGCGGATACTTCATAAATAAGTCGATTTGATGCATACGCTTCTTAATCAACCAACTGAGTACAGAATTAATAATGGCCATGAATTGTTTTTTAAACCCAAATAGGAAAGCCAAATTTAAAAATATTTTTCATACCAGGCTCAAGGGAACCATCGCTTGGCCGATTTAAATAACAATCCTCACCAACTGGCGAACATTAACACCCTGACCTTCCATCTTCTTCGCCTCAACCTAACCTTCAAAATATCTCACAACAAAAAGACCAAGCCATATTTTTGTAGCTTTGCTTAAAAGCAATACTTCAATGATTTTTTATGCCCCGGCCAAATTAAATATCGGATTACAAATTACCGGTAAACGAGCGGATGGATTTCACAATATCGAAACGCTCTTTTATCCAATACCGCTTTACGATGAAATTAAAATCGAACCCTCCAAAACATTCAGCCTTCAACTGGATGGATTGCCCATTGAAGGAAAAACGGAGGACAACACGGTTTTCCGCGCTTACCAGCTGATCCAATCGCATCACCCAACCTGCCCATTAAAGATCACCTTAACAAAACACATTCCACCCGGTTCGGGTCTTGGCGGCCCATCGAGCGATGCTGCTACTTTCCTTAACGCCGCTAACCAGTTGTATAATCTCAAATTAAACAACAAACAACTCAGCCAAATTGCCCTTTCCATCGGAAGTGATTGCCCGTTTTTTTTGGATCCAAAGCCTGCCTACGCTCACGCGAGAGGCGAAATAACAGAAAAGATGCCTCCTTTTTTGGAAGGCCTCTATGCAGTAGTGATATCTCCACAGATTTTACTTTCAACAAAATGGGCCTATCAACAAATCAAATATCGAAAGTCTCAATTTTATTTAAAAAACATTGAAGAGATTCCGCATTCAAAATGGATGCAATATATTCGAAACGACTTTGAGTCTGTTGTCTTTGATTCGTATCCCGAAACAAAAGCCATTCAACAGGCACTTTTGCAAGCAGGGGCTTTCTACAGTGCGTTAAGCGGAAGTGGAAGTAGTCTGTTTGGTTTGTTTAAACACAAGCCCAGTCTCGATAACCCATTGAGGGGCTACCGCCACTGGATATTTCAATTGTAAGGGAATTAAGACCGGCTTCTTCTTCTTCTTTCTTTGTTTACTTTGGTAATGTATTCGTCGATGGCCATGGCCATGGATGGCGCCGTTTGGGTGGGGGCATCAATGTTCAATGTCAGACCGTTCTCTTTGACTGCCTTTTTAGTAGCAGGGCCAAAGGCAGCAATCAGCTGATTCCCCTGTTTATAATCGGGGAAATTATGGCGCAGTGAATTTACCCCGGCAGGGCTAAAAAAGACCAACATATCATACTTACAAATATCCACTTTGGATAAATCGCTGGGTACCGTCCGGTAAATTACACCTCTTTGATAATTAATTTTTGCCTGATCCAGCATGGTAAACATCTTCTGATTGGGAACATCTGACGAAGGAACCAGAAAATGCTCTTCGCTATGCTTTTTGATTACTTCAAGCAGGTCAACAAAAGTTTGCTTTCCAAAAAATATTTTACGCTTACGATATTGAACATATTTTTGAAGATAATAGGCCGTAGATTCCGAAATACAAAAATATTTTAACGAATCCGGTATTTCGCGACGAAGCTCTTTGGCAATTCTGAAGAAATGATCCACCGCATGGCGACTGGTTAAAATCACAGCGGTATGTCCATTGAGTGAATTTTTATTCAACCTGAATTCTTTGGCTGAAATTCCTTCAATTGTAATAAATTTTTCAAAATCAATCTGAAGATTAAATTTGGCACTCAACTCACCGTAGGGAGATTTACTCAAATCAGCCGGCTTGGGCTGTGAAATTAAAATTTTCTTTATCTTCACGTTACTTGTTTTTAAATCCCCAATATATGACAAAACCCTTATCCCAACTGCTGTTTCATTCAACATGCAAATACTCGGCCCCCTCTTTCAGCAAGAGTAATAAAGGTAAAATTTCGACGGTGCAAAGATATAAAAAAAAGTGAACAGGCCCGTAAATATGCTGTGACAAACCGGTTACCAATAATCTATACCATTTTAAAAACAAGAATACCAACAAAATAACCAGACCTAACCACAACAAGAATGGAGATGGGTTATAGAAATAAATTAGCAAAACCGGACTTAAAAACAACCCTGTCAAATAAGATGCTTGCGCAGCAATATGGTAATGCGCCGAAGCCAACGCTCTTTCTGCAAATAAAAAACCTATCGCCCACGAAATAACCAGGTTAAAAAGAGAATAGCCAAGTAAAACCAGAATGAAAACAGGTATTTTCTCCCATAAATGAAATTCTATAAATTCGGAATAAAACAACGCTTTAAACCATGCATTGCCCAAAAGGGCAATCGCCACTAAAAAATTGAAGAATAAAAAAGCAGGTGCCAGAATTCCGGTGGCCAAATCCGATTCATCATTTGAGTGACTTGCCTGTTTTACCGGTTTGAAACCCATCAGCCCCATTAAAGCTTGGGGATAGTAAAAGCGAATAAATGCAACCAGCGCAATCAGACCAAATAATAAGTAATAAATCCAATAAGGTGTGCCCGGGTCAACAACGCGCATTGAAATATCCACAGGATGGTTCTGCATAAAAGTATGCGTAATGACCGACCCTGTATCAACGGATGACCCAACAGGTCGTAACATTTTGCTTAGCGTTGTGTCAGCACTCGAAAAAAACGAATGCATGTGCATTGAAACAGTGTCTGAAATCGATTGCGCTAACCTCATAAACATTATAAAATAAAACAGGACATTTTTTTGCGTATTTTTTTTGTTAAAAATATCACAGTAGCCCCTTCGGCAACAAAATTAGTAATACTTTTGCAGAAAATATTTTTTAATAAAATTATCCATGAACTTAATTGATAAAATTCACGAAATGGCCCGCCAGGCTGACAAAACCATTGTCTTGCCCGAAGGAACGGAAGAACGTAATTTACGTGCTGCAGATTTTGCTTTGGAACATGGCCTGGCCAAAATTATTTTGTTGGGAAACAAACAGCGCATCCTTGCCAAAAGTAAAGAGTTTGGTTTGGTAAACATCGAAAAAGCCCAACTGATTGACCCACAAGATCACCCCGAAAAAGAATATTACGCCCGGATGTTGGCCGACCTTCGTAAGAAAAAAGGAATGACGCTGGAACAAGCGCTTCAGTTGGTTGAAGACCCATTGTATCTGGCTACCTTACTTATTAAAGACCACAAAGCCGATGGAGAGGTGAGCGGCGCCGAACATGCCACCGGCGACGTGCTGCGTCCGGCTTTTCAGGTCATCAAAACCTTACCGGGTGTCAGTGCCGTATCAGGAGCTTTCATCATGATTTTAAAAGATAAAACTTTTGGGGATGATGGCGTCCTGGTATTTGCCGATTGTGCCGTAAACCCTGACCCCAGCGTTCGCGAGTTGGCCGAAATTGCTGTAGAATCGGCTCGTACTGCTAAAAACATTGCAGGTATCGATCCCCGTGTGGCCATGTTGAGTTTTTCAACCAAAGGCAGCGCCAAACACGAGAAAGTTGACAAAGTGGTTGAAGCCACCAAATTGGCCCTGGAAATGGATCCTCACTTAAAAGTAGATGGCGAATTACAGGCTGATGCAGCTATTATTGAAGCCATTGGACAGAAAAAGGCCCCGGGATCGGAGATTGCCGGCAAAGCCAATGTTTTGGTATTTCCCTCGTTAGAATCGGGAAACATTGCCTACAAACTCGTTCAGCGTATGGCGGGAGCCGAAGCCGTAGGCCCTGTTTTACAAGGACTTGCTGCTCCCATTAACGACCTGTCAAGAGGCTGCTCAGTGGAGGATATCGTCAATATGATTGCCATCACAGCAAACCAGGCCAACGGCCTTTATACAGATTAAATGTTTTAACCCTTAACAATAAAAAAGTAATGAGCGAATTAGTTCAATTTAGTTTGGGCGGCCGATTGAAACCCAAAGGAAATATCCAATGCGTTGGCATCATCGGTTGTGGAAGTGTGGGACAGGTGGTCACCCGGATCACGGCGCAATACGGAATGGATGTAACCTTTTTAGATGTTTCAAAAGAAAGAATCACAGAAATTCTTGGTGAAATTGAAACACAACTCGACGATGTAATTGCCCATTGGGGTATTACCTCCAGCGAGAAAAAACTGATCATGTCACGCATTAAAGGCACCACCGATTATAAGGACCTGAAAAATTGTGATTTGGTTATCGAAACCATCAGTTCGAGACAAAAAGGCACGCTGCTGGGGTTGCGCCAGGAGCTTTTTCAAAAAGTTGAAACGGTGGTGCGTGAAGACTGCATTATTTCCTCCGACTTATCCACTTTAATCATTTCGGACCTGGCAAAAGTCCTCAAACATCCTGAAAGGGCCATTGGCGTTCATTTTATCGAACCCATTGACAAAACCAACATCGTTGAAGTGGTAAAAGGCCGCGAAACTTCCGACGAGGTCTATGAAAAAATAACCCGCTTTGTTCGGATGATCAACAAAAAGGCCATTCTGATTAACGAATCTCCGGGAAATATTTCAACACGTATTTTGGTGCCGCTTATTAATGAAGCCTGTGAAATTTTAATGGAAGGAGTGGCTTCGGTATCGGATATCGACGAAACCATGAAAGAAACCACCGGGTATATTTACGGCCCTTTTGAAATTGCAGATAAAATCGGTTTAGACAAGGTGCTCAAGTACATGGATAATTTATACATGGAATACGGTGACAAAAAATACAAAGCCTCTCCCATCATCAAACGGTTGGTTAGGGCCAATTTCCTTGGATTACAAACCAAAAAAGGCTTCTACAACTACGAGGGCAATGGCAAACCCATTGGAAACACCATCTCATGTGCCATCATTAATTAATACAAAAAACATATGAAACATTCATGGTTGAATAAACATTCATTTCACAGGGAAGAATGTTTATTCAAACATGGTAAGTTCCATCTGACCAACGAAAAAAAAATTAGAAACAGATGAAAATAATTGTTTTAAATTGTGGAAGTTCATCCATTAAATATGAGTTGTTCGACATGCCTTCAAAGCAAGTGCTGGCCATAGGCCTTGTCGAAAAAATCGGTTTAAAAGGAAGCGCCATAAAACATAGAAGAGGCCAGGAAGCCGAAGTAAAAATTGAGGGTGAAATTCTCGATCACAATCAGGGAATCGAATATCTGCTTGGCGTGCTAAGCTCCAAAGAGTATGGCAGCTTGAAAGATCTGGAAGAGATAAATGCGGTGGGTCATCGTGTGGTTCATGGTGCTGAAGAATTTAGCGGCAGTGTATTAATTGATGACAAAGTGATTGATGTACTTGAAAAATCTTCCGAATTAGCCCCCTTGCATAATCCGCCTAACCTAAAAGGGATTTATGCCATGAAACTCTTACTCCCGGATGTTCCTCAAGTAGCCGTTTTCGATACGGCCTTTCACCAAAGCATGCCCGAGCATGTCTATCTTTACGGAATTCCTTACATTCTTTATGAGAAATACAAAGTAAGACGTTACGGATTTCACGGAACCAGTCATAAATACGTTTCAAAAAAAGCCTGCGAAATTCTTAACCTTCCCTATGAAAAGCAAAAAATTATCAGCTGCCATTTGGGAAATGGAGCCTCCGTCACCGCCATTAAAGAGGGAAAATCGTTTGACACTTCCATGGGAATGACCCCCACCGAGGGTTTGATTATGGGAACCCGTACAGGAGACATCGACCCCGGTGCCTTGCTCTTTATTGCCGAAAAAGAAAAAACCAGCATTTCGTACACCCGTACCTTAATCAATAAATTCTCGGGAATGTTGGGAATTTCAGGGGTATCGTCTGATATGCGCTACATTGAAGAAGCTGCCGAAAAGGGAAATCATCGCGCAAAAGTAGCGCTTGAGATGTTTGCCTATCATGTTAAAAAATACATCGGGTCTTATGCGGCTGCTTTGGGTGGAGTGGATGTTTTAATATTTACCGGTGGTATCGGTGAAAACGATACTGAAACACGTGCCAATATACTCAACGGACTTGAATTTTTAGGCATCAAAACCGATCCTGAAAAACTAAAAGTTCGTGGAAAAGAGATTATCCTCTCTACTGACGATTCTCCGGTGAAAGTGATTGTGGTTCCCACAAAAGAGGAATTAATGATTGCTGTTGATACTTATGAAATCGTGAAATAGTCAGTCTTTGCACTTAATTTCAATAAAAAAACCTGCTCAATTTGGGCAGGTTTTTTTATGGCTTATATATAAAATGTATTAGTCCATATCTTCCATCATTTCATCAGTTAATTCGAGGTTATGAAAAACCTTTTGGACATCATCGTCGTCTTCAAACAGATCAATGGCTTTCATGATTTTTTGGGCTTCTTCCAGCTCAAGTGTTTTGGTATCATTGGGAATTCTTTCCAATTCGGCACTTTCGGGTTCAATGCCTAATTCTTCCAGCTTTTTCATCATATTTCCAAAGTCTTCCATCGAGGTGGTAATATGAAAAAACCCATCTTCATCCAGTTCAAGATCTTCGGCACCGGCATCAATCAACTCCATTTCAAATTCTTCCTGGTCAAGATCTCCTTTGGGAACCACAAAAATCCCTTTTCGGTCGAATAAAAAGCTCAAAGAGCCATTGGTACTCAGGCTGCCACCATATTTGTTAAAAATAGCTCGCACGTTGGAAACCGTACGCTGGGTATTGTCGGTCGTACACTCCAAAAACACAGCCACGCCATGAGGCAAATAGCCTTCGTAAGTAAGTTCGGTATAACTGGCTGAGTTTTTATCTTTCCCTTTGTTAATGGCGCGTTCAATGTTGTCTTTGGGCATGCTCTGCCCTTTTGCATTGGCAATAGCCATGCGCAAACGGGGATTGCCGTCCGGATCGGGGCCCCCTTCTTTTACAGCTACCGTAATTTCTTTAATCAGTTTTGAAAAAATCTTTGATCGCTTGGCATCCAATGCGCCTTTTTTTCTTTTAATGGTTGACCATTTACTATGTCCGGACATGATATTTCTATTTTAATTGAGTGTTTCTAATTTGCGTGGCAAAATTAATAAATTTCATGGAAAAACGGAACAGCCCCGAGTTTGCCACATTGCTACCGGTAATGGGCTAATTCCTATTTTGATGCGATAGAAAGCACATTAGATAATAATTAGCTTTTG
>CBETNY010000067.1:0-7318 GCA_965537275.1 uncultured bacterium
GGTATTTATTGTCTGATTATTAGTGTTTTCCTTTGGTACACTGATTTTTAACTTTAAACAACTTCAAAATTAAAAATTCTTAAATCGGCCCATTTTAAAAGGACTTCCTCATCCTGATAACCAAAAGCTTGTATTTTTGCATGGAACTTCTAAAGAAGATCACATGCAATGGAATTAAACAAAACCATGGTTACAAAACGCTTCACTTTCGGGAAAAACGAACGGCTGTGCGAAAAAAAAAGCATCAGCCGGCTTTTTAAGGAAGGCAAACATTTTTTCCGCTATCCGTTCAAGGTGATCGTTTTACCGTTGGAAGAAAAAACGAATGTTCCAGCCAAAGTACTCATTAGTGTTCCCAAACGTCATTTTAAAAAAGCCGTCGATCGAAACCGGATCAAACGGCTCATTCGCGAATCGTATCGAAAACATAAAGCCTTATTACAAGAAAACGGGCCATCAGATACCTCCTATCTACTGGCTTTTATTTACACTTCATCGGAGCTACACGACTACTCATTTATTGAAAAGAAAATAATTCTAGCTTTGCAACAAATTAGCGCTAAGGAAATATGAAAAAGCTACTGGCTAAATTCTTCATTTTGTTGATTCGAATCTATCAATACACTTTGTCACCCTATATCGGGCGTTCGTGTCGATATACACCAACCTGCTCGGTTTACAGCATCGAGGCCATTAAAAAATATGGTCCTTTTAAAGGGGGCTGGATGGCGCTGAAAAGAGTCTTATCGTGCAACCCATGGGGAGGTAGTGGTTACGATCCCGTACCTTAATTTTAAAAAAACATTTTTCATGATAAAGAAAACATTTTTATTCGTCGGACTCCTGTGGTTGAGTCTGGTTCAACTCGAGGCACAGGACCAAAACAACTTCAAAATAGCAAAAAGTATTGAAACCTATTCATCGGTTTTAAGACAGCTAAACCTGAATTATGCTGACAGTATCGACCCGGAACAACTTACCACCACAGCCATCCGGTCCATGCTTTCAAAAATGGATCCTTACACCGTATTTATTCCACCCTCCGAACTCGATGCTTTTAAACTGATGACACGAGGAGAGTATGGCGGAATGGGTGCCTTGATTCAAAAACAAGGTCATTACGTGGTTATTACAGAACCCTATCAAAACTTTCCGGCTCAAAAAGCAGGATTAAGGGCAGGTGACAAAATACTTTCCATTAACGGAAAATCGGCCAAAGACTTATCCTCCTCCAAGGTGAGCAGCCTGTTAAAAGGCATTCCCGGCTCATCTCTTAACCTGACGATTCAGCATTACGGCGATACCAATCAAGTAAAAATTACCATTACACGACAAAAGATAAAAATCCCAAATGTTCCTTATTATGGTGTACTAAAAAACAACGTGGGCTATATCGGGCTTACCCAATTTAACCCCAACGCAGCCAATGACGTGCGAAATGCTTTCATCGACCTTAAAAAAAACCATCATATCAAGGGACTGATACTCGATTTAAGAAACAATGGCGGTGGTTTGCTCAGCGAAGCCGTTGATATCGTCAATATTTTTGTGAAAAAAGGACAAACTGTTGTCACCACCAAAGGGAAAAATCCGGCAAATAACAGTGTAAGAAAGACAAAAGCGCCCGTATTGGATGCCCACCTCCCCTTGGTTGTATTGGTGAACCAAAATACGGCTTCAGCATCCGAAATTGTTGCCGGGTCGTTGCAAGACCTCGACCGTGCAGTGATTATTGGTCAGCGAACCTTTGGCAAGGGGCTGGTACAAAATATTGTCCGTTTGCCTTATGGCGCAAAAATGAAAGTCACCATTGCCAAATATTACATCCCAAGCGGGAGATGCATCCAGGCGATCGATTATTTTCATAAAGATAAACAGGGAGATGCCAACAGGGTGGCCGACTCATTAATCTCGACTTTTAAAACAAAACATGGACGTTTGGTGCATGACGGAGGTGGGCTCGAACCCGATATAAAAATGAAAACCAAGGTATTTAGTCAGTTATCGGCCGACCTTTATGCACAAAATTACATCTTTAATTTTGCCAACCGTTTTTATCTGCATCACCC
This sequence comes from uncultured bacterium, assembly GCA_965537275.1. Lineage (GTDB taxonomy): Bacteria > Bacteroidota > Bacteroidia > Bacteroidales > F082 > Sulfidibacterium. The sequence goes on from CBETNY010000067.1 coordinate 2,070, forward strand.
ATCCATTGATTCGCCCCGAAATTTCCGCATCGACGACTCCACCTTTAACCAATTTAAGTCGTTTGTCAGTAAAAAAGGGTTTAGCTACAAAACGGAAACCGAAGAATTGATACAGCGATTGAAAAAGAGTGCGGAGAGAGAAAATTATTACACGGCCATTCAACCGGCCATTGACAGCCTGGAGAAACATTTGGCGCTCGAAAAGAAAAGAGACCTCAACAAGCACAAAAACGAAATTGACGAACTTCTGCGTATGGAAATTGTAACACGATATTACTACCAGGCCGGAAAAGCAGAAGCTTCCCTGGTAAACGATGATGAAACAGAAAAAGCAATAGAGGTTTTGCAAGAAAAATCGGCATATAAAAAAATCCTGACCCCTCATAAATAAAAGAAAGCTTTAACGTTCTTCAGCGAAACATTTCACCAAAAGAAGGTCTATGTCAACCCGTAATCACAAATTATATTTTCAAATTTATTTTTGGATACTGGTTTATATTGCCATCAGCCTGCCCCTTTCGAAATACACCATGAGCATGGGGTCGTTAATGCTGTTTGCCCTTTGGTTATGCAAAGATTTTCAAGGAGAAGTGGTAACTCGATTTTATCGTCAAAAAGGGTTTTTTACAGGCTCCTATTTACTGGTGACCTATCTTTACCGACTGGCCGCGGAAAACATCAGGGAAGAAACCACAAAGTTTCTGGACAACAAACCTGCCGTAATCTTTTCGTTTATCTACATCATTCATCTGGTAGCCCTGCTTAACACATCAAACTTTTCCTACGGAATCAAAGATTTACGCATCAAATTACCATTGCTTTTTTTTCCATTGGTCTTTGCCGGGATGAAAAAACTAACTTACGCCCAATTCAGGAAATTGTTGCTCTTTTATCTTGCAGCCATTTTTGCCGGAACCCTTATCAGCACATACCTGCTTGTTAATAACGACTACCTGGATATTCGCGAAATTTCACCCTTTATTTCTTCTATCCGTTTTGGATTGAATATTACTTTTGGAATTTTCATTTTGCTCTATTTTGTATTTGTCGATTCGTTTTTCACAATAAAACAAAAAGCAGGGATGCTACTTATGTCGGCATGGTTTTTAATTTTCCTGTTCTATCTCGAATCCATCACCTCGCTAAGTATTATCCTCATTCTTGGATTGGGTATTTTATTTGCCAAAATTCTCAAAATCAAATCCCTGCCAATCAAAATAGTGTTTGTCCTGATACTGATATTGATTCCGTCGAGCGTTTATGTTTATGTTCGGCAGGTGGTTACCCAAGCCGGAATTGTGAAAAATCAGGATGTCCATCCTCAAAAATATTCCGCACAAGGGAATCCTTACACCTTTGACACAATCAATCACGGGGTTGAAGACGGAAAATATGTGGGTTGGTATCTGTGTGAGCCAGAACTCAGGAAAGCGTGGAACAGTAGAAGTAAATTTGCATACGAGGGGAGCGACAAAAAGGGGGGACCCCTGAAAGAGACCCTCATCCGGTACCTCACCTCGAAAAACCTGCGAAAAGACTCCCTGGGCGTTTCCAAACTGAACCATCAGGATATTTATTGGATTGAGCATGGAGTGGCCAATGTGAACTACGTCATGCATCCGGGCCTGCGCACACGGATTTTAAAAATTTTAAAAGGTTACGAAGTCTACCGATGCACCGGAAACCCCAGCGGAAGCTCCATCATGCAACGCATCGAATATTGGAAGGCAGCGCGGAACATTATTCAACAACATCTTTTCTTCGGTGTGGGCACCGGCGATTTGGAAGATGCTTTTTATGGACAATTTGCCAAAATGCATTCACAGCTCAAGCCGAAATTTATGTTTCATGCCCACAACCAATACCTGGCCATCTGGGTCGCCTTCGGACTTATTGGACTGGTGGTGTTTTTCATGGCCCTGCTCTATCCCCTGTTTTCCAACCATGCTTACCGCGATTATTTTGTGGTTGTTTTTTATGGTATCATGCTGCTCTCCATGCTCACTGACGACACCCTCGAAACACATGCCGGCGTAAGCCTGTTTGCCTTTTTTATGGGCTTAATGCTCTTTGGTAAGGAGCGTGAAAATGCCCGTGCTGAATAAACCGGCTGAAAAACACCATGTCCCGCCTTTTTTTTATCTTAGCGCTAAATTTGTGAAGTATGAAGAAGAAGGAAATAAAGCTGGAATACTTTGAATTTGAAAATGAGCAAGCACTGAGTGCTGAAGAACAGAAATTGTTGAAGAATGCCCTTGGTGCTGTTGAACGTTCGTATGCACCCTATTCCGAATTCCATGTCGGCGCTGCCGTATTGCTTGAGAACGGTGAAATTGTATGCGGATCGAACCAGGAAAATGCTGCCTACCCATCAGGATTGTGTGCAGAACGCGTGGCCCTGTTTTATGCCAATTCCAGATATCCCAATGTTGCCGTAAAAGCCTTAGCCATTACGGCTAAAGCCGATAATTTTACAATCGATCAACCCATTATGCCTTGCGGTTCGTGCCGGCAAGTGATTGCCGAAACAGAAAACCGGCAACAATCCAAAATCAAATTAATTATGAAAGGATCTGCAGGCCCGGTGCAGGTGATGAACGGAATTGATACCCTGCTGCCTTTTACCTTTTATGAAAAAAAACTGCAAAAAAAATCTTAATCAACAGCCAATAAAATCAACATGAAAAAACTCAGTATTTTACTAGCCCTGTTTATCGGTTTTTCAGCTTTTAAAAGCGACAAACCCGCCTATCGGTTTTTTACTGCTCAAGGCAAAAAAATCAAATATGAAAAAATATTAAAACAACTGGCATCTGCCGATGTGGTTTTTTTTGGTGAGCTGCACAACAATCCCATCAGCCATTGGTTTGAGTTGGAAATCACCAAAGACCTGTATCAAAAAAGAAAGAGCGACCTGATTTTAGGCGCTGAGATGTTTGAACGCGACAACCAGCTTTTAATTGATGAATATTTTAAAGGTCAAATCAGCAAAAAAAGTTTTGAAGAAGAGGTGCGGTTGTGGCCAAATTACAAAACCGATTATAAACCATTGGTTGAGTTTGCTCATAAAAATAAATTGAAATTCATTGCCACCAATGTACCCCGGCGTTATGCTTCGCTGGTTTACAAACATGGCACCGAAGCCCTCGACTCGTTATCGCCCGAAGCCAAAAAATACATTGCACCCCTTCCTTTTCCTTACGATCCGGAATTGAAATGTTACAAAGATATGCTGGACCAAATGAAACTGATGGGACACGGCAACCCGAATTTCCCCAAAGCCCAGGCCATCAAAGACGCCACCATGGCAGCCTCCATTGCCGACCATCTTTCTAACGGAAAGCTGTTTATCCATTACAATGGCTCCTATCATTCTGATCATTATCAAGGAATCCTTTGGTATTTAAACCAATATAAACCCGGACTGAAAATTATGACTATTACTTCGGTAGAACAGCCAACCATAGATACGCTATCCGGAAAATACCTGAATCAGGCAAACTTTATCCTGGCCATCCCCGAAGATATGACCAAGACCTATTAAAATTCGGATGTAAAATAGAAATGAATGTGGGGATATTTTTCCTGAGCCATTTGTAATGCAAAGGGTGTATCAGCCATAAACACCTCACGTCCCTCCTTGTCTAAGGCAATTTGAGCGGCTTTGCGCGCACGGAAATCTTCAAGCTGGGTTTTGTCGTCACTCACAAACCAAGCCGTTTTGTAGAGTCGAATAGGTTCGTAGCGGCATTTGGCACCATACTCGTGTTCCAGTCGATATTGAATCACCTCAAATTGTAATTGTCCCACTGTACCGATAATTTTACGGCCACTGTGTTTTCCAATGAAAAGCTGGGCAACGCCCTCGTCCATCAGCTGATCAATACCTTTTGCCAACTGTTTCGATTTCATTGGATCGGCATTCACCACATATTTGAACAGCTCGGGTGAAAAGTTGGGAATTCCTTTAAACTGCAACACCTCCCCTTCGGTCAGGGTATCGCCAATCTTAAAATTACCGGTATCGTGCAAGCCCACAATATCGCCCGGAAACACCTCATCAACAATGGTTTTTTTCTGTGCCATAAAGGCCGTCGGACTCGAAAATTTAATCATTCGGTTTTGCCGTACATGCAGATAATTGGTATTCCGTTTAAACACCCCCGACACCACCCTGACAAAGGCAATCCTGTCGCGATGGTTGGGATCCATATTGGCATGAATTTTAAACACAAAACCGGTGAAACCCTCCTCTTCGGGTTTTACAAACCGCAAATTACTTTGCCGGCCCAAAGGAGGTGGCGCAATCCTGATAAAAATATCAAGCAACTCTTTGACCCCGAAATTATTTAAAGCACTTCCGAAAAAAACCGGAGAAAGCGCCCCGTCGAGGTAAGCATTTTTATTAAATTCAGGATAGACCCCTTCGACCAGCTCCAATTCCGATCGCAACACTTCTGCATCGTCGCCCAAATAGGTTTCCAATTCAGGATCGGCCAGATGATCAAATTCGATGCCTTCCTCCACCACCTGCTTGCTTGGTGTAAACAAGTTCAATTTTTTAAAATAGTTGTTGTAAACCCCTTTAAAACCACCTCCCATACCAATGGGCCAGCTTAATGGGGTTACTTTTAATTCAAGTTTCTTTTCAATTTCGTCAAGCAATTCAAAAGCATCTTTCCCGGGCCTGTCCATTTTATTGATAAACACGATGATGGGTGTTTTCCGCATGCGGCAAACTTTCACCAGTTTCTCAGTTTGCGGCTCAACCCCTTTGGCCACATCAATCACCACAATCACACTGTCAACCGCAGTTAAGGTACGAAACGTATCTTCTGCAAAATCCTGGTGACCCGGCGTATCCAGAATATTGATTTTGCTGCCGTCATATTCAAATCCCATCACGGAAGTCGCCACCGAAATACCTCGTTGACGTTCAATTTCCATCCAGTCGGAAGTAGCTGTTTTCTTAATTTTGTTCGATTTAACAGCTCCGGCCACCTGAATAGCCCCACCATAGAGCAATAACTTTTCGGTTAGAGTGGTTTTTCCGGCGTCGGGATGACTAACAATCGCAAAAGTGCGGCGCCTTTCTAATTCTTTTTTATTGACCATGCTTGAAAATTGAGTCTGCAAAAGTAGAAAAACCCTTTCAATTAAAAAGCCTCCATAAGAAATTGCAGCCTTTTGGGCTGGCGCATCAAAAAAAGGGGCTAATTCGTATTTTGATACACTTTTGATCGTGATTC
>CBETNY010000068.1:0-7269 GCA_965537275.1 uncultured bacterium
AAACTTCATTATACATCAAAATAAAAATAGGATGAAAAATGGCACGAGTCTCTTTGCTTTGGGCCTGGCTTTGGGCCTGGCTTCAGACTCGCGCCAAAGAGCACATCATTCTGTGCTTGGGATGCTGGTTTCACATCCAATGTTAAATCATCTTCCTGATTTCATTCCATTTATCTTCGCCAAATTTGGCACCCAGCACTTCAATTACGGTACCCGACAACAGCGAACCGATATAGCCGGCCTTCTCAAAACCAAGGTTATTAATAAATCCGTAAAGAAATCCCGAAGCATACAAATCGCCGGCCCCGGTAGTGTCGAGTGCTTTGGCTTTGATGGGTTGAATATTCACCACCTGGTTTCCTTGTTTTACCATGGAGCCCTTACTCCCCACTTTTACCACGGCAACATCCGTAAGGTTAGCAATATCATCAAGTGCTTCACGGGGATCTTTTCCGGAAAAAGCTTTGGCTTCTTCTTCATTGGCAAAAACAATATCGACATATCGTTTTACCATGTTGCGAAGAAATTCCAAATTATCTTCTACCACATTGTAACTGGCCAGGTCGAGCGAAACCTTTAAACCGTTTTCTTTGGCCAGTTGTAAAATCTTTTCAAGCAAATCGTGATTTTGCACCAGATAGCCTTCCACATGCAGCATGTCGTAGCCTTTAAAATGTTCCGGTTTAAGCTTGTCGGCAGATAAATCCAAAGCGGCGCCCAAAAAAGTCCCGAAGGTACGTTCTCCGTCAGGAGAAATCATGCCATTGGCAATCCCGGAAGGAGAATCAGAATGAAGCAGAACAGGCTGGATACCGGAAGCTTTCAAATCCTCTTCAAAAAATTTACCGGTTTCATCTTTCCCCACCGAGCCGATAAATGCTGTTTCCATACCCAATTTAGCCAAACCATGGATGGTATTGGCAGCCGAACCTCCGGAAGCCATCTGTTTTTTCAGTTGTTTGCTTTTTTCCTGAATTTGTGCCGATCGTTCAGCATCCACCAGCTGCATACTTCCCTTGGGCAAATCCAACACATGTAACAAATCATCACTTTCCAGCTGTGTTAACACATCAACCAGTGCATTTCCAATACCTATAATTTTCATTGATTTCGTATTTTAAATTTTTGCAAAGGTGATAAAATAATTGATACAGACTTCTTTTAGCTTGAAGTCCAATTGCTTCAAATCACAAAATCAAATTCGTGCAGAAACTTACCCATTAACGAACCATCATCTTTTTAATCCAATATTTATTGCCCCATTGGAATCGCAGGAGATAGATTCCAGGCTGTAGCCCGGGGATATTCAATTTAAGATGGGTTTCACCCTTATCAACGGTAGTGGTATAAACCAGATGCCCCATCAAATCGGACAAACTAAAAATAAACCTTTCGGACGAGGCGGGCCAACGCACACTAAAGTCACCCCGGTTGGGATTGGGATAAATCTTTAAGTCGGCATCAGAAAGCTGCTCAAACCCCGTTGGTTCGCCAAAATGGATAACCGCACTTCCCACGCTGGTACAGGCGCCTGCCAGACCAATCACGGTAATGGTATCCGTTCCGTTGGGGAAATCGGAATAAAAAATATTTACCACACGTGTGGTGTCACCTGTTGTCCAGTAATAGTTATTAAATCCCGGACCGGCATCGTAGGTTACCTTTCCGTTTTCTAGCAAGGTAGTATCGGAAGGACGTAGATTAATCTCAGGGACAGGGCCATAAATGAATGTGGTGACAGAGTCGATGCCTGCACAACCCCCTTCGGGAGTAACGGTATAATATAAGGTATGTAATCCGGGGCCTGCCAGAAAAGGGAAAAATACATTTCCATTGACACCATCACCCGAAAATTCGCCATCAGGCGGATCTCCTCGTAAAATTACAGAGGGATCATTGGGACAAAAAGCCGGCAAAATCTCCGACATTGAAACCTTTGGTTGAGGCAGTGAATAAATGGTTAAGCTATCTGAATTTTCACAGCCGGCATCATTGGTCACCATGAGATGAACCATAACGGTGTCCGTCACACTAAACCGGATATTTTGTGTTGTATCGCCCATAGGCATCCAAAGGTAATGAAAACCATCCGCAGCAGAGAGATTTATCTCGGAGTTCTCACAAACTTTGTATTCAGTATATCGGATACGCGCATCAGGAGAAGGCAAAACCGATACTTTCATAGAATCTCTTATGATGTGCCCCGAACGATCCACTACCGTAAGGTAATAATAAGCCTGATTGGTAGGACAAATGAGTAAACTATTGCGCCGCCCAATGATGGTATCCGTTCCTGACACCTCCCATTTATAAATGGTCATGTTTTCCGGTCCAAACACCGTAAAACAACTTCCTGAGCACACGGTAGTATCCGGCGGAAGAATATCGGTTGAAAGGGGTACTACTTTTACGAAAGTACTATCTTCAGCTGAACAACCATCCGAATTACAGGCTTTTACGTAAACCATCGTGGAATTATCCGGAGAGAAAAACAAATGTCCACTCTGGGTTGTATCAACCGTACTTAAATATCTCCACACAAAATAAGTGGCTTCAGCTGAATTGGCTACCAAATGCGCCACATCTCCGGGGGCAATCTTTACCGTATCGAATACAGTAGTAATTTTAGGTATATTTAAAACCTTCTGAAAGAGCACTTTAATACTATCCACTGACCGACAATGTTCAGGATTTTCAACTTGTAAAGCATATGACAAAGTATCACTTTTATCGGACTTACAGACCAGTGTACGGCCTGTATTTCCCGTATTCCACAAATATTGGTAACCGGCACCAGCAGGTCCCTGAAGCACCAAACTATCACCAAGATTGATGATTGTATCATTCCCTAACGAAACAGAAGGAGCCGGAAATACAGTTATCTTGATGGTATCGGAAGCTGCAGCATTATCCGGAGTCACCACACTTAGCGATACCTCTGATGATTGTTTCGGACAATAATCCAATTGTACACTATTTCCCAAAACACTATCATTGGAAACATTTTTCCACAAATAACTCTTCATTCCATCCGGGCCACTTAGTTGCAAGCAATTTCCTTCGCAAAAACTGGTGTCATTACCCAAATCTACCGGATTACAAAATCCATCGTCGTAAGAATAGGTCCAGCCACTTTGATCCAATCCACAAAGTTTTTTCTGCAATGTTATTTTCTGTGGGCTTTCCGGCAACATCTGCACATAATCCATGGCCACTAAGGCATGATATTGATCAGGATCCTGTAGTGTTAGATTTGTCATTGAATCGGCCATTTCTAAAGCAGAATAATATTTACGTCCTTCCCACGAAAGGTTTACCAAAGCAGTATCTGTTCCAATACCATTGAAACTATAAGTATCTGTTCCATACACCTGAATCCGGGTTACCGGCTGATCGGCAGTGATATTCAGACTAAGGGCATAAAACAAACGATCGGTGGGGATATTTCCCGAAAAAGAAATTTTTAATTTGTTATTTTTCTGTACGGTATTGATTTGTGTGGCTTGTTTTACGGCAAGATAATCCAGTATTTCATCATCCGGTGCAATTAAAATATCATCCAGCCCGGCTTGTCCGTAGGTTTGATATATCTGAAACAATTCCTGTAAAAAAGAACCCGGGACGGCATGCATTCCCGATAAAAACCACTTGTGAATTCCAAGTTTACTATCCGCGTAAAGCGCATCAGCAGTCGATTTAAAACCGGTTTGAATAAATGAGCGATTTAATGTTACTCTTTTTAACCAGTTAATGGTGTCGCTTTCAACATCGAAGCCATCGGATCCATGGCCTATCCAGCTATTATCCTGACCTTGGTTCAGTGCTGAATGGTATTGATTTTTAGCAAGATAATCTACATATGTTACGACATTATTAGGAATCACGAAAGTTTTGAATAAGATAGAATCTGATATCTTTTTTGCGGCATAACTTTGGGTTCGCTTAAATGCATAATCAATAATTGCAGAAGAACTAACATTTGGATTATCAAATAAACCATGGTTTTCGATTCCCCATCCGTGGGAATAAAGTGTTTTTAAATCAGTCCATGTTAACTTGCCGTTGTCATGCCATGGATCATCCGGATTTAGAAGATCGGTTAAATTAGCGGCAAAAATATAAATGGCACTCGACATTTTAAAAGAAATGGCATTTCCACATCCGTCAGAATAAAACATTCCATGATTGTTATCTATCCCTTCAAAAGCCGGATAAACCTGATTAAAAATATCCGACAAAGCATCATCTTCCTGAAAGCTCATGGCAAAAGCTTTGTTGTATTTCAACGGTGCCTTTTGAACATGATATTGTGTAGGTGGGGCAGTAAAAGTAATCACCACCGAATCAACTCCAACCCTGCCTGTTTGCTGTGCTATGGCTGTAACGAAGCCAAAAACAAACAAAAATAAGACACCTCCAATCCTGATTAAATCCCTACTTTTCATCGCCTAAAACTTCTGTATTTATAATCCAACACCCTTGGCTGACGCCCTGTATTATAGCGACTTCTACGAATGCGTTTCCTTTTGGTTGCCGGATGATTTTTACTTTCAAAGTAACGGTTTCCCTGCATACCAAACCGAATGGACAAACTAATTTCGTGGGTGCCTCCCGATGATCGGTTAATACCGGAAGTCCCCAACTCGTATGCGTAATCAAATAAAATTCCTCCGCCTACATAACCACCAATATTAATGGCGACTACTCCTGTTGTCCGGTAGGTTAAGGCAGTCCAGAATTGACTGTTAAGCAAAGCCATGGCCGACAACTCCATCAAGGAAGGCTCATTTTTTGTTTTGCGATACACCGCCTCTCCCTTAAGCCGCCATTGATCGGTAATATTAAAAATATTGGAGATATGAAACAGAAACTCCCGCTGCATGCTAAAATCAGCAGTTGTAGCACTGGGTATATGGGTATCGGCAAACATATTGGGAAAAGCAAACCCGATGTTCAAGTCATACCAATTATACACCAATCCAAACCCGCCATTAAAAACATTCCCATTGATGGTGCTACGGTTGGCAATTAAGGGGTCATTAGGATCGATACCCACAGCCCCTGACACATTAAAGCTGTTTTGTAAATAATTTGCCCAAACCCCAAAAAAAAGTTGCTGATCATCACCCGTTTGTAAGATGTAAGAATAACTCAAACCGGATTTAAAAGTAGAAAATGCGCCAACCTTATCGGAATAAACTTCGGCACCCAACCACATTTTATCCTCGTATATCGAACTGAAACCGGTGGCGCGAAAAGTTTGCGGTCCTCCTTGTATGTTCACCCATTCGCGACGAAAATTTAAATGCACTTCCGAAAAGCCATAATATCCTGCCATGGCGGGGTTCAATACATAAGGGTTAAAAAGATATTGCGTGGTTAACGGAAACTGCTGGGCATGAATCACTCCGCTAAACAATAGCCAAGCCAAAAACAGATATGTGACAAGTTTTCTCATTAACGCAATATACTGATGGTTCCTGAAAACAATTTTCCGGTAGCATCTTTTATGATGTAAAAATAGGTACCCTTGGGCAAAAGATTTCCCCGATATTCTCCTTTCCAATCATTATTGTAATGACTTTCCTCAAAAATCAAACTCCCCGCACGGTTATAAATACTCAAACTTACCGGCTGGGTTATGTCAGGACTATCCACCACAAACTTATCGTTATAGCCATCACCATTGGGTGTAAATACGGGCATCAGCTTCACCGAAACGGGTACCACAGAGCCGGTGGAATCGGTACCACCTCCGCCGGAACTACTGCCATTCACGTAGGCACCAACAAAATCGGTATAACCGGGACAAACATTGTTGTAGGCTGTCACCCTGAACAAGCCGGTTTCTTTCAAATAAAAGTCACTGCCGTAATGATTCCCGGGCCACACCACCGAATCGAAGGTGGTGGGATTGTCTACTTTTAGATAGGCGCTGTCACCTTTAACAAATTTCACCGTATCGTTGAAATAGACTTGTGTATTGTCTTCCCGCCGCAGCGAAACATTAGGGTTTTCGTAGATGCTGATGGTTTTGGTAATCGAATCGACACAGCCATACGACGACGTGACCACCAATTTCACTTCATAATCACCGGGATTGTAGTTGTGGTATGCATAGATGTTGGGACGCGATTCAATTTTTCCATCCCCATAGCTCCAGATTCGCGATTCAATACTTCCCACTTTTACCAAGGTGCTATCGGCAAAATTGGTACTTGAATTGGGGGAGCATACGCCCGAAAATGAAAAATCAACTTTTGGAACATCGCCCACGGGCACCTGGTGAATTTTTATTTTAATGGCACCTGAATAATAATTCAGCCGCAAACCCACCAGATGAATTCCGGCTTGTGGGAAAACATATCGAACCGTATCGCCGGTGGCATCGTTAAATTTTCCATTCATATCCAAATCCCACTGAACGCTAAGCAAACTATCTGTTGAGGACGAAACATTTATTAAAACAGAGGTGTCACCCTGGCAAACGGTATCAAACAAATATTGTGTAGTATAATGATAATCAGGTACAACAAAAAAATTCTGCTGCACCGAACAGCCGTTATTCCCACTTATTTTCACTGTGTAAGCGCTGCTCCGCAAAGGCTTTATTTGAATCGAAGTGTCCCTGCTTCCGGTTGACCAGAGGTATTCATAGCCACTGCTTACCCACAAAAGCGTATCGTAACCGGGTGGGGTCACCAGTGTGTCAGGCGAATGCTCAAAAACAGGAATGGGGTTTACAATTACGCGGGTGGTATCGCGGCCCGTTTTGTCTTTGGGACTAACCACTTCGGCCCAGTAGAGTTTATTAAACCTGGGTGCCACACGAATGGATTGTGTTGTATCGCCGGTACTCCACAAATAATGTTTCATTCCCACGGGGGCTACCAATGTGGCGGTATCACCCAGGCAAATCGTATCAGGGTCAACTGTAAAATGATAGCTACAATACTGTTCCAACGCAGGTGTATTTAAGTCACACAAAGCTTCCTTATATTTTTTTAAACTGTCCGGATTTTGAATGGCATCCACATAATCAGAAGCAATCCAGTTGGTGTAACGATCATCAGGACTGGCTTTTACCAGTTCGATATACTTTGAAGCAGCCACTTCATCGGGTTCGATTACCTGTCCCTTCCACGATAAATTGATAAGTGCCGTGTCACCATGATAGGCATAGGTTGAACCTGTGGCTCCCACCACTTGGACATCAGTAATCTCCGCATCAGCAATAACCGTCAGGGATAGACTATGATACCTGAAATT
>CBETNY010000069.1:0-7246 GCA_965537275.1 uncultured bacterium
ATCATAGGTTTTGATGATTTTTTCAAGGCTGTCGTCCGTACTTCCATCATTGACAATGATTACCTCAAAGTTGTGATAAAATAGCGACAATAAAGCACGGATATTGCTCTCGATGGTCAAGGATTCGTTATAAGCGGGTGCAATGATGGAAATTGAAGGAGCAAAAGGTGAAGAAATAATCCGGTCGTAATCAATATACTTACTCTTACGAAGATAGCGACGCAAAGCAATCGCTGATACGATGGAAAGCAATAAATAGACAGAAATAATAATAACCGCATAAAGGAAAATAATTTCCTGAAAAATATCTCTGAAGAAAAAAATAACCTCTTTCATATTAAATCCTTGTATCGAATACGTGTTGCTGAATTGATTTTCCTTCTTTATCCTCTGCTTTAAGACTTGAAACAATGGCCTCTTTTCCAATTTCCCCATGGGCAATCAAAGCTTTTGCTGCGAGAAGCCGGAGTGTGAAATTTGTATTTTGAACAAAGATCTCCTTCAGAAAAACAAGGTTCGTTTCATCTTGTAATTTTCGCATGCATGCTAATATGGCCCGTTGGTTTTCAGTAGTTTCCTTACTAAAAATAGCTTGTAATTTTGAAGAGGCATCGCGATAAAAAAGATTTCCCAAAGCATCAATCGCCTGATGTCTGATTTGAGCGTCTTCATGATCCAACAGTTCAACAATCTGAGGAGCGACGTTTGATTGCTCAAAAAGGCCTGCCATCTTTAAACTAAACAAAACCACAGAAGGAAACGGTGAATGAAACCATTGCGAAAAATCAGGGACATCAATCTTATGGGTTTTTATAATGTTATAGATGTTTAACTGTTCCCAAATCGGTAAGGAATGACGGATATAATTAAGAAAAGAGAAAGGATCATCTGTTGAAATACGGATATAGGCAAAATAGGCTTCCACACGGACCGGTTCGATTTTTGAGTTAAGAAGGGGAATTATTTTTGAGGCAGCTTCGCGAATATCCATCTTTTCCAATTCCAAAAGTCCTTTTGCTTTGATTTCCCATTTCCGATGTTTCAACTTATTCATCGAATCCTTATCCAATTCAAGTTGATAATACAGTTCTTTTAACTTTTGAGAAACCTCGCCCGATAAATTGGTTTTAAGCAAAAGGATTTCATCAATCATGGATTGGCGTTCCAATTTACTTTTGTATTTTTTAAGAGATTGTAAAGATCTCTGGCTGTCTTCATCAAACAGGAACGACGAAATAAGCTCCCTGAGTTTCTGCTTAATTGCCTTCTCCTTCTTAGTTTTCATTTGCATCATGGCCCTATGCCCAATAACAGCTGTCAAAACAAGAAACACATTGAAGAAAAGGAAAATCACAAGGAGAAAAATAATTGTAATGAATGAGGTTGCATTATCGGGCAATAAATTAATCTCCATCCATCTCTTTATTTTCACAAACCCGGTTTTTATGCTGTTTGTGAGATGGCCCACTCCCTGCTTAAAAAAGGTATTAGGTGTCTTTTGTTGTTTCTTTTTCGAAATAATCGGTGCTTGTTTGGGTTGAGCTGGTAAGGTTTTGATGTTTACTTTTTGAGCATTCGAAGAGGATACGTGCTTTGTTTTAGTGGTTTTAAAATGTCCTGTTCTTTTATGGCTTATCAAACTATCACCATAATTTTTTTTGTTTGCGGCAAATGGCTTGCCTTCCCTAACCTTAACCACAAAAGCGGCAATTTGGCCTTTCTTTCGAATTTTTCGTGCCAATTTAGCAGCCTCTCCAAACTTTGTAAAATGCCCGATAGTGTATTTATAATAGGGTGAGATGGTATATTCTTCGATAGGATATGGCAAACCCAATTTATTTTTGAGTAATGTGGTATCCAGTTTTTTACGGTAAGAAGCTGATATCTGCACACGATATTCGGGCCGGGAATCATGGCCGGAAATTAAGAAATAATCTGTCCGCTTATTGTTTAAGTATGAAACTACAAAAGCTCCGTAAATATGGTGTTTTTCGACTAATAATTTACGAAAATCAAAGGCATCTTTCAGCCTTTTGAACTTCCCTACAGAATATTTAAAATAACCGGACTCCAAATCTTCACGGATGGGAATGTTTAAATGATATTGTCGTTTGAGTGCATTGGTATCCAGCTTTTGGTGATAGGAGGCCTGAATTTGCACTTTGTAAAAGAGCGATGTGGTTTGACTAAAAACCGGCGGTGAGCCAATTCCCCAAATAATGAAAAGCATGAATACTTTTAAAAACGGGGAAAAAGAATATGGGTTTTGTATTGTTTTCATATTAGGGCTTTAAAAGTAGCAAGCCAGCTGCACGGAGGTATAGATAACATTACGTAAAGTTTGCGGATGGTACTCTGCTTTTTTATAACCCATCAATATTTTAATCAGCCATTGTTTTCCCAACAAATGCTGGAAATCCAATTGGATGGATTGCGTTTTTAATTTATAAATATTCAATGGGTTAAGATAGTCGGTGGGTGCGTCGGGCGAATTACCGGTACCTGCCTGAAGCCCTAAATAATTATCTGCGGTGTGAAAATATCTACGAATGATAAAATAATATGCTTGAGAAATACCCGAAGTTTGCGGGCTAATATAAGGCCTGAACGAAAGCCAGTAATTTTTAATATATTTTCCAACATGCCCGGTATAAATCCATGTATTTGAGTAGGTATTATCCGTATTTTGAAATTGTAAAAAGCGAAAACCGGCAGATGCTTCAAAAGCAAGCGGTAATTTTTGATAAAGCTCGAACCCGGCCCTTTGTTTGGGAAATGGCACCTGGTTTGAAAAGCCATAGGATAAATAGGCATAATTATTCTTACTTATTCTGGGATAAGCATCGATTGTAAACTGAAAAGCTTTGCCGGTTTCAAATAAAGTTTCTCCGTCATAAACCACATCAGCCAACCGTACGCTGGCAATAACGTTCCCAATGGGCGTTTTACGCTGATAATCGAGGTTAAACATATGCCAGCGATATTGGTAAGGTTCGGCAAAATATTCAAAGGAATGCCCAAGGGAAATCCGGTTGAAAATCCTTATTTTTTTTATTTGCGCAAGCAGCGCTTTAGCCCCGGCATGTCCCGGATTGATATTTAACAATTGCAAAAGACGCCGTTGTGCTTCGGAACTTTTGCCCATCTTTAACAGTATCCTTGATATTTTAAAAAGGAAGTTTTCATCGTTGGGATAATAACTCAAACCCTGATTTGCCGTTTCAAGGGCTTTATCAAGGTTCCCTGCCCAGAAATAATAATCGGAAGAGGACAAAAGTGCGTCATAATGCCTCGGTTTGCTTTCAAATATTTTTTGCAATTCCAAATGGGCACGGTCATAATGATGCTGCCAGGCATAAGTATTGGCAAGAAGTACCCGTGCATCAAAATAATCGGGCTTTTGATCCAAAATTTCAGTGCAAAGTTTCTGTGCCTTAGCCAGTTGTTTTTGAAAGGCCAATTGCCGGGCTTGTTGAAACAAGCTGTCCACATTCATTCTTTCTTGCTGGGCCTTAACCGGATGCGCTGATAAAGCGAGAAACAAGACAAGGATAAATGCTGTTAAAAATGTATTTCGATTCGTTTTCACCGCAATAGTTTTTTAATTCGAATGATAAGTTCGTTGGGACTGAAAGGCTTCACTATATATTCGTCTGCACCGATATCAAAGGCCTGTAATACGGTTTTTTCCATACCAATTTTACTTAAAACAATAATTGGTGTGTTTTTATTTAACTCTTTTCTGATAAAATTAATCACTTCTAATCCGGTACTAAAAGGCATTAACAGATCGGTAATCACCAAATCATAATCAGACTGTTTTAGTTTTTCAAAAGCAACTTTTCCGTCTTTTGCCAAATCCACCTCAAAATTTTCACTTTTGAGTTTATGCTCAATGGTTTTGAGCATCATGAAGTCGTCTTCACAAACTAAGATTTTCATTAATATTTTGGCTTAAATTGAAATCGTTTATTAATTCGCGGACCACAAAGGTAACACTATTTTCCATGTCTGATAATAATTTCTCCATCAATGTCTTATCCTTCCTTTCGGATGCGAGTTTTTCAATCCGGTCACACAACTCCTTCAACGAGGCAATGCCGATAAAACCCAGCTCCGAACCGTATTTATGGGCCGTCAAACGGATACCTTCCCAATCATTTTGCCGAAAACGCTCTTTCAGCTCCTTTATGACCGCCGGGCTGTTCTGTACAAAATATTGCAACATCTCTATTTTAAATGAATCATCCCCGGCACTGAATTCTTCAAGCAACTTCAAATCATACACCTTTTCAGGTTTATGGGTTATTTTTGAGGCTTCCGGTTTATGGTTTTCGTTGGCTTTCAAATCATCCTCCTTCTTCTTGAACTCTTGTTTTATTGCCCTGATGAAATCACCTTGCTGAAAGGGCTTTTTGATGATTGCAGAAAATCCCAATTGTTTTAACACGTCAAGCCGGGCCTCTTCAGAATACCCGGTCAAAGCCATAACGGGAATATGATTATTGATTTCCTTCATTTTTTTAAGGGCATCAATTCCATCCATGACAGGCATTTCAATATCAAGGATGACAAGGTCGAAGCGTTCGGAGCTAAATTTTTGAACCGCTTCTTGTCCATTCGCTACAAGCGTAAAATTATAGGGGCTTTTATCAAGTATTTTCTTAATTAGAAGCCGGTTAAATTCAAAATCATCAGCAATTAGCAGTCGCTTTTTATTTGTCTTTATCATGGGTTTTCAAGAATAAAGATTTAATGTATTTTTACAAAATTAAACTTTTTATTTTAAAATTTTAAATTTATGAGCATCAATAAACCGGACGGAGATTTGGAGAGTTCTATAAATCGTACTAGAAAATCATTTGACAACTTGCCCAACACTAATCAACCTGCACGTCCCACGGAAGAAATCAATTCGCAATTGCTTGATATTATTGTTTCAAAAATTGATACCGGGCTTGTCCTCACAGATCACAAGGGTTTTATTGAATTTGCAAACCAATATTTTTCCACGATTAGCGGATACTCAAACGAAGAACTAATGGGAAAAAATATTATTAAACTTTTGGCAAAAGATCCTGAAAACAGTCCTTTTTATGATACATATGCAGCGGGGAAAGTGATTACTGAAGTGGTTGATCATGATATTCTTATGCTGCGAAAACATGCGGATCCTATATGGGAGCGAGTCCATATACAGCCTATCAAACACAAAAACGGGCAAGTGAAAAACCTTATGATGAGTTTTACTTCGGCAGCCAATGAAAGAAATATCAAAAAAAAACTAATCCTGGCTAAAGAACATGCTCAGTCGATGTACCAGTATTATAAAGCGGTTTTGGATGCAATGCCTGATTTGATGTTTCGAATGGATAACCAGGGGACCTACCTGGACTTTCATGCCAGTGAAACCGCTGAGAAAGACCTGATTCTTCCTGCTCACGAAATGTTAGGAAAAACGGTTTTTGAGGTGTTGCCTGAAAACAATGCCCGGATATTTTATAATCACATCCAAAAAACCCTGGAAACAAATAAATTACAGACTTTTGAAGACCAGATGGTTATACAAGGAAAGGAAGAATACTTCGACTGCCGAATTGTAAAGAGCACAGCCAATGAAGTGATGGCTATCATCCGGAATATTACCGAAAGAAAGACCTACGAAGAGAATTTAAAACTGGCTAACGAAAGGATTAAACGCTCGGAAAAGGCTAAAGAAATGTTTTTGGCCAATACCAGCCACGAAATTCGCACGCCTATGAATGTAATCATCGGACTCACGGAGCTGCTAAAAAAGACCGGCATAAACAAAAAACAAAAAGAATATATCGAAGTGATAGAACAGTCATCCGAAAATCTTCTGCATATTATTAACGATATCCTTGATATGTCGAAAATTGAATCGGAGAAGTTGGATATCGAAAAGAAGCCTTTCAGATTACTCGACATGATTGAGGATTCGAAAGATATTTTGTTTTTAAAAGCGAAGGAAAAAGGTATTCGATTGGAATTAGAATGCGCTGAAAAATGCAACAAAATTATGATCCTTGGCGATCGGGTTCGGATTGGGCAAGTGCTCATTAACCTGGTGAACAACGCAATTAAATTTACCCATGAAGGTTTTGTAAAGCTTAAAGTGGAACAGGTTCAGGAAACCGCATTGACATTAACCATCCGGTTTCGCGTTATTGATAGCGGAATTGGAATTCCTCCTGAAAAGCTCGAAAGTGTATTTCAGGAATTTAACCAGGCCGATACAAGTACAACCCGATTGTATGGTGGCACAGGTCTGGGGCTTTCAATTAGTAAACAATTGGTACACCTCATGGGTGGACAACTGAAAGTGAAAAGTGAACAGGGTAAGGGTTCGGAATTCTATTTTACTTTAGAATTTCAAAAAGCAGAGCAAGCAATCGAACCTACTGTCAAAACAAGCGATATTCCGAATGACTCAACGAGTGACATGCTCACCGGAATAAGGGTCTTATTGGTTGAAGACCATCGTTTTAACAGAATGATGGCAAGAAAAATGCTTTCCGATATGAAAATTCAGGTAATCGAAGCAATCAATGGAAAAGAAGCCATCCATGAAGTTTCAACAAAACAAATTGATGTGGTTCTGATGGATATCCAAATGCCGGAAATGGATGGAGTGGAAGCAACCCGGTTTATACGAGAACATATGGACAAACCCCAATCCGACATTCCGATTATTGCATTGACAGCCCATGCTTTAAAAGGGGATGATGAAAAGTATAAATCATTGGGGATGAATTCCTATTTATCAAAACCCTATCGATCTCACGAATTAAAAGCGGCTTTGATAGAGGTGTTAAGCCAAAAGAAATTTAAACCAAACCAGCCGGTTGAACCGTCTTCAACAGAAGAAACAGCTCTATTCGATTTATCGCAATTAGAAGAAGTTACCGCCGGAGACAAAGACTTTTTAGATACAATGATCCAGTCGTTTGTGAATTCCGTTCAAGACGCATTGGCCGGCATGAAAAAAGAACTTGATTCGGGGAACATGGATGAACTTGCGCGTATTGCCCATTCCATAAAACCCGGTTTTGGCACGTTAGGCCGGGACGATTTAGTAAAAATGATGATTCAAGCAGAATCAATTTCAAAAGCCGGTAAAAAGGAGGAAATCACCCGTTTAATCAATGATTTCGAAGACCGTTTCAAGGCTATGTTAAAAAAGCTCCAACAGCAGTTCCCTCCACCTAAATAAAAAGCAAACCAA
>CBETNY010000070.1:0-7072 GCA_965537275.1 uncultured bacterium
TGGCTGAGATGATTCATCTGAAGCCAAAGATGCATGTTTTTGATGTCGGATGTGGTGTGGGAGGAAGTTTGTTTTATTTGGTCGACCATTATGCCGCCACAGGAGCAGGGTATAGTTTAAGTAAAAAGCAGATTCATTTCGCCCAAAACAAAGCCGGGAAACTGTGTTTATCAAAGTATCTGGATTTTCGTGTGGGCGATTTCTGTAATACGGCATTTGCTGATCAAAGTTTTGATGTGGTATGGGCATTGGAAAGTTTGAGTCATTTGAAAGAAAAGAAAGATTTTGCAGGGGAAGCCTATCGGTTGCTCAAACCCGGGGGGAGGCTGGTGGTGGCTTGTTATCACCGTACCCGCAAAAAGGATGTGGGTCGAATCATTAAAAAGTGGCAACAAACCTGGAGTCTGGCATCCATTGCTACCACCGACGAATACCTTAAGGTCATGAAAGAAAGCGGATTCAATTTGCTCGAAATTCGTGATTATACGCAAGCCGCCATGCCTACTGCACGTCGTATGTTTTGGGCCTCCGTATTGGGAATGTTGCCTTCGGAATTGTATAATTTGACCCATCGTACCAGCAGGTTTGCACGCACACATTACCGGTCGGGATTTTATCAGTATCGGGCCTTGAAAAAGGGCCTTTGGCAATATAAGTTGATGAGTTTTGAGAAACCTGCGGGCTAATTATATTTTGGCAGGTAAAACAGATATAGCATGGTCAGGAACCTTCAATATTATAAATTCAGCCTTTATGGGTTTTTAAAAAACCTGAAGTTTTACGAATCGTTTTTGATTTTGTTTTTTCTGGAAAAGGGGGTCGATTATTTGAAAATCGGTGCTCTATATTCGATTCGCGAAATTACGGTGGTGTTGTTTGAAGTGCCCAGTGGTTTGGTAGCCGATGCGATGGGGCGAAAAAACACCATGATTAGCGCTTTCTTTCTTTACATCATCTCCTTTGTGCTATTTTACTTTTCCCAACTTTATTGGCTGATGGTGGTTGCGATGGTTTTTTACGCGCTGGCAGATGCTTTACGTTCGGGCGTGCATAAGGCCATGATATTTCAGTATCTGAAATTGACGCATCAGGATGGGCAAAAGGCCGAGTATTATGGCCATACGCGTTCATGGTCACAAACAGGGTCGGCAATTTCCGCATTGGTTGCGGCGGGAGTGGTTTTTTATACGGGAAGTTATAAAATTATTTTTGCTGCTTCCATTATCCCCTATTTGATGGATATGCTATTAATTTGGAGCTATCCCTCTGTTCTCAATGGAGAACAAACCACCTTGCAGCTTCAATCGTTATCCGGTAAATTTAATGCGGTTTTTTCTGCTTTTGTCGATAGCTTTAAACACCTGTTAATGTTCAAGTCGCTTACCAGCCTGTCGCTGCACACAGGCTATTACAAAGCGGTGAAGGATTATATACAGCCGGCCATTTTGGCATTTGCACTTAGCTTACCCTTTTTAACCAAAATGCAAGAGAAGCAAAAAACCGCGTTATTGGTTGGGCTTTTCTATTTTTTTATTTATTTGCTTACTGCATGGACATCAAGGCATGCCGGCCGGTTTCAGAAAGTATTTAATGAATATGCGCGACCGTTAAACGTTTCCATTGTGTTTGGTATTACGGCGGGGTTGCTTGCAGGATTGTTTTTCTTTTTGCATGGGTATTGGGCGGCTATCCTTGGTTTTGTGGCTATTATGATGACCGAAAATTTGCGTAAACCCATTGGAGTAGCTTACATTGCTGATCAAGCTCACGATGAAGCCATGACCAGTATTTTGTCGGTTCAATCGCAGCTTCAATCGCTTTTTGCTGCTGTCATTGCCTTTTTTACCGGATGGGCTGCCAATCAATTGGGCCCCGGTTTGGGAATAGCCCTGTCAAGCTTTCTTTTGCTCGGGTTGGGCCCTTTGTTCTGGTTGAAACAAAAAAACCTATGAGGGCTTTGAAAGAGTTTTTTATGTTATCTTTATAAAAATTTTATTGTGGATTACATCAAACGATAAAAGTTCAGTTAATCACAAAACTATCAACAGATGAAAAAATTAGCACTGGCACTGGGAGGCGGTGGCGCACGAGGATTGGCACACATAGGATTCTTACGTGTTCTGGAAAAAGAACAGATTCCCATAGCCCGTATCTCGGGTTGTAGCATGGGAGCTATGGTCGGAGGGGCTTATTGTCTTTATCAGGATGCTGATGCCGTCGAAAAAATGAGCTTTAGCTTTATTGAAAATCCGCTGTTCAAAGAGTTTAATTTTGATGATTTTGCTTCGTTAGATGATGGGGGAACCGACTGGCGGAGTAAAGCAATATCAGTGATGAGCCGCATAAAAGTAGGCCTTTCCCTTTTTAAAACATTGGCCAATCCCAGTATTTACGGGGCTGATATTACCGATAGAATTTATGCGGATTACCCGGATCACAAAATTGAAGATTTACCCATTCCCTTTTGGGCCATTACGAGCGATTTAAAAAGTGGAAAAGAGGTATTGATTAAAAGAGGCAGTTTGCGAACGGCTGTGCGCGCCAGTTCGGCTATTCCGGGTTATTTTCCTCCGGTAAAATACAGGTCTTACCTGTTGGTTGACGGTGGAGTTTCCAATTTGGTTCCTACTACCTATTTTGAGTCTTCCCCCGATGAGTTGATTGTGGGTATGGATGTGAGCCCTGCACTAAAAGGACAGACCGATTTGGGTAGCGGGGTCAATATTATGCAACGGGTCGAAGTGATTAGAAATGCTCATTTGACGAGTCTGAAAACTCAGAATGCTGACAAAGTGGTTCAATGCAAATTGGGAAACTTATCATGGGCCGACTTTGGCAAGGCACATGAAATCATACAGGCCGGCGAAAAAACCGCCCGGCAACTAATTCCCTGGTTACATAAAAATTTGTAAGCGGATTATTCGAAAAATTCGGGATTAAAATTCAATAGATAAACCTGTGAAGTGGCCCGGGTAAAGGCTGTGTACAACCAACGGAGGTATTCAATGTTGAGTGTGTCCTCTGTTAAATATCCCTGTTCAATAAATACTACCGGCCACTGGCCCCCCTGCGTTTTGTGACAGGTCATTGCGTGGGCAAACTTAACATGTAACGCGTTGAAATATGGGTTTTTCCGCATCTCAGCCATACGTTTTCTGCGGTTGGGTATGGAAAGGTAGTCCTGTTCGATTGCAGCAAACAATCGTTGTTGGTCTTCGGCTGATAATCCGGGTCCGGGAGCATCCAGGGTGTCGAGCAGTAGCTTTACGGTAAGCTCTTTTTCCTCGGGAAAGTCGGTCAGACGAATTTCGGCTTCTGCAAACTGAAAACCGTAAAGCGATTCCAGGTGGTTTACCCGCACCACATTGGCAAGGTCGCCATTGGCTATAAAACCTGCTTTTGACCCCTCTTCAAGCCAGAAATAATTATTTTTTACAATCATCAATTCATCTCCGGCTTCAAGTTCGTTTTCGCGAAGTTGAATACGTTGACGTACCTGTTGATTAAACCGGTTGGCACTTTTGTTGCTTCGTGTTATCACAATGCTTTCGCTGTTTCCCCGGCCCGAAAAGTTTGTCTGCATTAACTCTTCAAGCATGTATCCATCTTCGATAATACGAACATCGGAACGGAAGTTCCTAAGCTTGAAAAAGGGTGGGCGAATGTCCTTTGCATGAATTTTTTCACGTAAAAAGGTTGCGCAGGAGAGAATCCCCGAATCCAACGCTTGACGCATTACCTGTGTCATTTCAAAGGAAAAGGAGGTGAGTGAATAAGCAGATTGAAGGTATTCAATGTCAAGGGCCGGACTGATGTTTAAACCCACAGGAGGTAACTGGGCCAAATCACCGACCAGCAAAAGCCGGTTGCCCGGCTGTGAAAAGACAAAGGCCATTAAATCATCCAACAGACTATTTCCGTTGCTCGAAAAGCTTGTTTCCTGCGATTGGTCACTAATCATTGAGGCTTCATCCACAATAAAAACCGTGTTATGCATTTTATTCGGTGCCCGGTGCATCTGGTGGCGGCCATCCTTCTGCATTAAAGTGCGATAAATTTTCCGATGAATGGTATATGCCTGAAAGCCTGTGTATTGTGAGAGTACTTTGGCTGCCCGACCGGTAGGTGCAAGCAACATAAACCGGCGCCCGTTGGTATGTAGCATCTTGACAAAAGCACTGATGAGGCTTGTTTTTCCTGTGCCGGCGTAACCTTTTAACAAATAGAGCGGATTGATTTTCGTGCTTTTGCCAAAGGCAGCCAAATGCCTGATGGCTGTTTGTTGGTCTCCCGTTGGTTCAAATCCCAGAAAATGAGTAATGTTTGTGATGTCATCGTGGTGTGTCATGCAACCTTGTTTTTTTAGAAGGGATAACCGATACCGAAATTGGCAATCACATTTTTCCAGGTTAAACTCTGAATGGCCCAGCGTTTTCCTATCGGTAAAGCCGGGTTGCGAAGGGGAACGGCAGCATCGACCCGAAGAATAAAAAAGGAAAAGTCAAGGCGAATTCCTGTTCCCGCATCAAGGGCTATCTCTTTTCCAAAACGGTTCCATTCAAAATTCCCCATTGGATAGGTGGAGTTGGCTTGATAATTCCAAATATTTCCGGCATCTACAAAGAACGCTGCCTTAATAAAATGGTAAACGGGGAAGCGAAATTCCACATTGCCTTCCAGTTGGATTTCTCCCAGCCGTTCATAGGTTTCCTGACCGGTATAGGAGCCGGGTCCTAAGAGCCGGAATCGCCATCCGCGCATGCCATTGGCGCCGCCTGCATAAAAACCTTTTTCGTACGGGATATCATTTGAGTTTCCGTAGGGAATGGCCAAGCCCAGCAAGGAGCGAAATACCAGGGCTGTTCCCTCTTTGTCAAACTGGATATAGTGCCTGAAATCGCTGCTGATTCTCACATATTGAGAATAGCGAATGCCCAAAATTTTGTAATAGCCTTCACTGGAGCGGGTACTGCCCGACCATTTGTTGATGGCATTAAGGAGGTTTCCTGAGCTTTCAAAGTTCAATCTGAGAAAATTGAAATTACCGCTGTGGTGCAATTGTTGGTTGTTCCAGATAAAACTGTATTTCAAGCCAACAATCATGTGGTTTGCATATTGCTCCTTTAATCGTTGGTTGGTTTCACTACTGAGTATTTTCTGGAAATAGGGACTGGGATTGATGCTTACCAGGTTAATGTTCAACGGAGTCAATTCGTGTTTGAGGGTTTGGGTTTGGTTCCACGAATAGCCCCATTCCACATTCGTGATGTTTCGCGAGTAATAGGGACGACGCTGATAATTAAAACCGATACTGATATTGGTTTGGGGGTTTCCGGGCAAATCGATATTGCGAAAAGGAAAAAGGCTCATGGGAAAGAAAACCGTGGCATCAATTCCGGCTTCAAAGGTGTTGAACAATCCGGAGGCATTAATGGGTGATACGGTAATGGAGTCGGAAGTGATTGTCCCAAGGTTTTGTGCTTCAAAACCGCCCATAATTCGCATTCGTAAGACTTCGGCCCGTCGAAAAACATTTCTGTTGGTGAACGAAGCCAATCCGCTGACCCCCAAATCGCCACTCGAGTTTGTTCCAATTCCTTCAATGGAGATGGTGTTTATTTTGCCTGTTTGCATTCGAATATAGGCATCTAAATAGGCCTTGTTGGGGGATGCCTGGGGGCTCTGTCTTAAGCTGTCGAAGGACAAATTTACAGAACGAAGTGCCGGATAATTAAATAATTTTTGATAGGTTTGTTGCACTTCAAGGTCAGAATAGGCACGTCCCGGGGCCAGCCGAATGGCATGGTCGAAAGTGGAAAGGTTAAACCGCATGGGTTTACTAACCAAATAACTAAAATGATAGGCTTTTGTATGCCCTCGAAAAAAGATGGGATGGTCAAGGGTGTCATTTTGACTTCTGCTTAAAGGATTGTAGTCAGGAATTACAAAAACCCGGTGCAGAAAATACCGCCGGTGAGGTATCTGCACCATTTTTCCCGGATGGTGAATATCAACAATCTCGGGATTTCTAATGTCTACTTCCAGATGAACACCGTGATTCAGGTTGTTGGTGTCAATAAGGTATTGAATATAATTTCGATTAAAATAGTAATAGCCGCTGTTTCGTAAGGCCGAAGTGATTCGGTCACGCTCATCATCCAACGTGTATGCATTGTATAGGTCTCCCTTTTTGAGCAGGCTTTTGTCCAGCCCTTTTTCAATTATTTGGGCAATGGTTGAATCGGGGTAATGACGGATTATTTTTGTATAGCGATAGGGTTTGGGAGCAATGATGTTGTAGGTGAGGCGGATAAATTTACCTCGTGTTTTTTTTTGGTAATCTACTTTGGAGTTGAAAAATCCCAAATCGTTGAGGTATTTTTTAATTTTTTGTGTGTTGTGCACGGCTTCATCAACCGAATAATAAAAAACCTCCTTTCCCAGATATTTGTCAATTAAACGATTTATTTTTCCCGGATGTTCCTGGTATTTGAAATGAGCCCAATAACCCAGGCGATTGAATAAAAAACGATTCCTAAGTTTTGGTTGCAGGTATGGGGTGATTTCGGTAGGATCTAATTGTGGGTAAATGGACTGATTTTCAATCCGGATACTCATTTTATCAAGCAGGTATTTTTTTTGGGGAACAGCCTGTTGAAGCGAGCAGGAAGTAAATACCGCTGCAGCAACGAAAAACAATAAAATGGTTTTTAGAAGATTTGTTTTCAATGGCTTAAAATATTCAGTGCAAAAGTAAGAAAACTCATGTATGAAGCGATGATAAAAACATTTTGAAAATGTAAAAAAAAATATTGTAGGTTTCAAATAAGAATGTATATTTGCACTCTCAAAATCGGTAAGTAAAATAAGCCGGTTGCAAAAGGGAGCTTAGCTCAGCTGGTTCAGCGCATCCCGACTGATAAGTCGGGAGGGTCACTGGTCCTCAGAGTGAAGTTCAAAAAAATAAGGGAGCTTAGCTCAGCTGGTTCAGAGCACCTGCCTTACAAGCAGGGGGTCACTGGTTCGAATCCAGTAATTCCCACAATAAATAGGGTGTCCGAAAAATCGCGAC
>CBETNY010000071.1:0-7054 GCA_965537275.1 uncultured bacterium
GAAAAATATTGAAGGGCTTTTTGCTGTGATAAATATTTTGGAATGGTAACGATACCCACTAAATATCCCACCATCATGGCAACCAACGTAAACGATGAGAAAAATTTAGCCACTTTAATATCAAACCCCAGGGACAATCCATAATTGATCAAAGTATCGACGGCAACCACCTCGGCTCCCACATAAAAGAAGAGCGCCAGCACACCAAACCAGAAATAGGGAAACTGAAACAGACTGTGTTTCTCTACCTCTCCCTCTTCGAGCGGTTCTTCTTCAGCCTCAATTTCAGGCAAACCGGAAATGCGCACCAAAACAGCCAGCACCACCAAAACAACCGCCATAATCACGTAAGGAAGGATGACTTTCTCAGCGAGAACATCCAAAGCCGCCGACCTTGCAGCACCTTCCAAACCGGATAGATTCTCTTTGAATTTTCCAAGTCCATTGAGAATAATGGCACCCAAAATAACCGGACTTAAAATCCCGGCAAATTTATTGGCCAGTCCCATAATGCTTATTCGTTTGGCAGCACTTTCGATGGGTCCTAAAATCGTAACATAGGGGTTGGCAGCCGTTTGTAAAATCGCCAAACCGGTTCCCTGGATAAACAAGCCGGCCAAAAACCACGTATAGGTACGGCTTAAGGCTGCCGGTACAAAAATAACGGCGCCCAATGCCATCACCAATAACCCCAGTGACATGCCGTTTTTAAAACCCACCTTTTCAAGTACCCGTGACGATGGCAGAGCCATTACAAAATAGGAGATGTAAAAGGCAAAGGTTACCAAATACGATTCAAATGAAGTCAACTCGCAAGCCGTTCGCAAATAGGGAATCAGCGTGGCATTCAGCCAGGTAATAAATCCAAAAACAAAAAAAAGCAAACCAATAATGATAATTGGACCCATTGAATTTTTACCGGATTTTGAAATTTCTGTTGTCATACAATCAAAGTTTTAAAAAAAAGTAAATATCGTTAAATTTAATCACCCGGTTACCGGCTGTTGTTGTTAAAGATTAATGAGGCGGCTCCTATCAAAGCAATATCGGGTTGGGTAGCCGGAAGAATTTGCAATTGGTCAACCACATGCGAATAGGGGAACAAACGTACCCTTTCCCACATGGTCTTTTCAAACAGGCTAAAATCGCTGCTAATAGATCCTCCCAACATAACCGCCTCGGGAGCAAATACATGAGCAACCATTTTAATGGCTTCGCCCAAATGTGTCCCAAATTCGGCAAAAATACGCTTGGCTTGCACATCGTCCTGATGGGCCAGGGCAGCCACCTCTTCTCCCTTCATTTGATACTGCCGCTGAAAAAACTGTCCACTGCAATAGTGTTCAAGAACACCATCGCGATAGGGAAGATACCCAAATTCACCGGCACCACAACCCATTCCTTCATGCAACCGATCCTGAACAACAATTCCGCCACCCAATCCCGTTCCCAGGGTAAGCGCCACCAAATTATGAAAATCTTTACCCGATCCATAATTTTTAGCACCCAATGCAAAGCAATTGGCATCGTTGTTTACCTCAACCGGCACTTGAAAAACCTGCTGCAAATCCTTTTTTAAAGTTACCTCCTGAAACAAAGGAATATTTTGCACATCGTAAACAATACCCTGCTTTGTATCCACCAACCCGGGTACGCCGATTCCAATTCCTGACACGCCATTTCGCCATAAAGATTGAACCAGATGAATCACCGATTGAACCACCGCGGTTTTGCCGTTTTGGGGTGTGGCAATGGTTTTAGCACGAACAATGTGTCCATTCTCCACGAGCCCCGCACTTATCTTGGTACCTCCAATGTCAATACCCAGGGTTAAAGAAGCTCTCTCATTCATAATTCTTTCGTTTGTATATGTTTGCAACCCGTTCTACGGGTTGCCTGTCATCCGATTTAAAACCATTCTTCAACAAGTCAACAGCATTAAACACCTTCCATACTCTTTTCCAAATCGCGTGCTTGTTTTAAGAAAGTGTCCACATCCATTCTTTTAAACAGGAGCAAACCGTGGGAGGCGCGTAAACGAGGAGAAGGATTTTCATAAAAATAATCTTTACCCAAGAGCAGTTGCACCTGTTTCATCTGGTCGATCCAAATTTGTTGCGACAGCGTACTGAATTTACCATCCAGTAAATAACTGGGAAAAGAGGCGTTCACCTGACTCAAATAGCAATCGGTAAACGCTTCATCGAGAATTGCCAACGAATTAAGCGAAACCGGGACAATCACGTCTGCTTCGGCCGGATGAAAGCGGTACCACACATTGCGATAGCCAATAATTTTCAAGTGAGAAATATCTTCTTCTTTTCCCCACATTCTCACTGCTTCGGCAATTGCCTGAAGCACTTTATAATGCGTATCGGGGCCGCTCCCTTCGGGGTCTAATGCCAAACTAATCATAGTGGGTTTAAGGGTACGCAATTGTTGCAAAATGGGTTCCACATCGCGCGAACGTTCCGGTTGCTCCGTAAAAATATCACCGGTGTAAAATCCCAGCCGTAAATGGTGAACATTTTTTACCTGGACACCAAAATGCGCCCACACAAGCTCCTCTTCAAATTCGCGCAACATGCCTTTAAGCCGCTGAATATCGGGAGGGTTCTTCTCGCCATCGTATGAATGATCTAAGATTTCGATACTTTTGATAATCTGCGCCGTCAACTGTGGAGTATCCTTTATTTTATAGATTTCGACCATGGCCCGTACCAGGCGATGACTCAATCCGCGTCGACGTTCTATTTCTTCACCGGCAGCCACCTTATCAAGGTAATGATGCACGTCCTTATCCCATTTGAATCGATACCCCGAGGTATAAAAATCGGGGTAATGAACCATTTGAATTTCATCGCGCGAAAGGAAATATAAAATATCATTTAAAGCTTTTACAATAAAATGGTTGGTCACCGCAGTAAATCCCGAAGTCATGATGCTAAAGTCAAAGGAGTTGCTGGCCTGTCGAAGCTGATGCGATACGTAAGGCAAAATACCCAACATCACATCATCGTGATGCGGACCGGTATGTAAAAATCGTTGATTTTCTTCCTTCCGCATTCCCAGGTCAATTTTCTTTTTAATGGCCTCTACCACATCGGGAATTGTTTGTTCACTTAAGTTGGGAATACGACTACACCAGGGGTCATTTTTTAAATCATCAAGCGTGATCCGGTGACCATATTTGTTCAACTTTCTTAAAAGGTCGATCACAGCGCGTTGGGTTTTCTCTTCACTCCAATCGCCGGAATAATACGCTTCGATACGGTCGGTCAACTTGGAGGCGGCTCCTTTTGTCAGGTAAAACCGGCTGTTTTTCAATTTTTGAAGCACGGTGGCCGGATATTGGTTTGAGGGTTCATGTTCCAGTGCATTTTTCACCACATCGGCTTTGGCTTCACCGGCAGCAAAGATAATAGCAACAGCATCCGGGTTATAGGTAATGGTTTGTAATCCGATGGTGATAACCAACCGGTTTTTAGAAATTTCTATTCCGCCCAAATCGCCTGCAGCCACAGCCTGGGTCTCAAAGTTGGTTTCCATGAGTCGGGTTGTTGAGAAATGATCAGACCCTTTGATGTTAAAAGCGATATGGCCATCGGGCCCTATCCCGCCAAGGAAAAAACCAATTCCACCTTTTTCACGAATTTTATGTTCATAGGCAGCACACCAATCGTCAATCATAAAGATGGATTCCTTCTGGCAACGCTCAAGACTACTTTTTGCTTTGCGATAGCGCAGACTTAAGTCCACTTTCAAATCGGGAAACACCTCTTGGTATGATTTATTTCCTGACAAAGGAATCTCATCGGCATTAATCAGGAGGGCATTTTCGCGATTCAGACCAAAACCATCGATATAAAAATTATTTACATAATTGTAAAAACTGTTTTTTTGCTCAGGATTAATGGGATAGAACTCATCGATTTGCACAAAATGCAATCCACTCAAATCGGGTTTATCTGTTTTATGAAGGTTATACTGTTCAAGGATTTTCAAACCTTTGTCCTGATTCCAATGCTGCAAGAGAAATTGAGTCCATTTAATAAAGTATTCCGGTGTTTTTCCGGTAGGCAGACTAATGACTCCTTCCGGATTTTGTTGGGCCCACTCCAAAAACCGCAAGGCTGTAATCATTCCCAGCTGCGGGAAATTATCCACCAGCAAGTAAGGGATTTTTGAGTTTTGTTGCGTCATTCCCTGCATGGCAAGAAACTGTGACTCAACAGGAGAAAAATTTTTAAATTCCATTAAAATTAAATGTTAATCCGTTTTTACTATCGATATTGAAGGAATGAACCCCATCCCATCATTAAATTGTTTTACACGTATTGCAATAGTCGAATAAAAAACAGCCTGCAAAAATGTTTATTTAGGAACAAATCATAAAAGAACATTTTCACAGACTATTTTTCAGAGAAAAATTACAACACATAAAGGGGAACAGGCAGAAAAGTACGGCCTGTTCCAAGAAACCAAATTATTTTGCAGATTTAGCCCACCACAGGGTTGTTCCCTGCAGATCAGGCCCTTGATCAGAAACGGCAGCGTCTACACTTGCGCCATTTGTATTATAGGCGTTACTTCCATAAATCAGTCGCTGTGGATAGATACCGTTATCATCTCCCAAGCCGAAGATTATCGGATCGTGCACCCCGGCGGACAATTCTTTTGGATAGCCTGATTTTCTCACATCCGCCCATCCTTCAAATCCTTCAGGATAGGAGGCAATCCAACGCTGGACAGCAATTTTTTCAAGTTGTTCATCAACAGTTCCTGTAAGTTGAGCCAGCGGTGCACTGGCGATATAAGTTTCCGCACTACCGGCATCTACACCCCAAAGAGCCATAGACGCTCTGATTCCATTTTGAAATAATGTTTGGGCATCGCCGGTAGCCAACCCACGCACAACAGCTTCAGCTTGTAAAAAATAAGACTCGGCCGCGCTCATTACAATTTCAGGAAAAATGGGTTTACCCTCATTCTTTTTCTGAATCACTTCTTCACCAGGAATAGAAAAGAATTGATAAACCGCAAAAGGTTTAATTTGACTGTTCAACCTGGAAGGCTGGCCTATGTAATATTTATTTTCGGGAATTGAAATTTCCACACTACTTCCATTATCGGTAAAGGTCATATCACCACCGGTTGCTTTTTGCAATACGGAATCAAGAAAAGCAATCCGTTTGGGGAAATTCTCATATCCTTCAGGATTGTTTGCCTGATCAGGTCGGTTAAGTGTATAGGTACCACCGGGAGCAGGTTGTGCATAGAGAGGCAGACGCGGATCATTATTTTCCGACAAATAATCAATCATCACTTTACTTACCGTAAATTTTGAACCGGTACCACCAAATCCATAAAAAATATCACCATAGCAGGCGCTACTCCATGTAGTAATTTCATTATCCTTAGGTATTAACGCATCTTCTCCGGTTTGCAAAAAATTGCCGGATGAAAAAGCAGAAGTAATGGCATTTGTTGTCCAGCTTGCGCCAGGAGCGCCATAAGCACGCATTGCAATCCTTAATTTAAGTGTGTTTGCCAACTTTTTCCACTTTTGTAAATCACCATTAAAGATAATATCGTTTTGACCGAGATCATCAACGCCTTCACCGGTTTTTACCGCATCACCAATGGTATTCATGGCTTCATCCAGCGTACTAATCAATCCTTGATAGATATCATTTTGCTTATCAAATTTTGGCTGAACAATGTCGGCTTGCCCTGCTTCAGAAAAGGGAATTTCGCCAAATACATCGGTGTACCTTTGGTAATAAAGCACTTTAATGATTTTTCCGACGGCATACATTTTTTCATTTGCAAAATCACCATCGGGGGCGGTAAGTTTTAAGAAGTTATCAATGCTTCCAAAATAATCGGATAACCAATCCCATGTAGCATCGTTATAGCTGGAACTAAATGAATATCCCAGTTCGTCACTCCACCAGCAATGGTCGAAACCAAAGTCAAAATACCCTGAATAACGACTGGCAAAAATCAATACACCACGCCAATACGCATAGCGGCTGGGGGCATAAAGCGGATATTCCACATTAGTAATAAAATATTTCGCACTTGCCTCACTGGGGGCAATGGCATTTGGGTTTGTATTTATTTTCAGAAAATCCTTCGTACATGAAGACATCCCAAAAAATAATACCAGAAGCAGGATATACTTAAATTTAAATATTGTTTTCATTTTATATCTGTTTTTCGATTAAAATTTTACGTTGACGGAAAATCCGATACTCCGTGTTGTAGGCGGGGTAAAGTACAACATACCTTGGGCAAAGTTACTTGTACTATAGCTCGACATCGGATCAAAGTTCTCTATCTTTTTATAAAGAAAGGCCAGATTGTTGCCTACAATACTCACCGATACAGCATGTAATCCGGTATTTTTAAGCAAGTTGTTTGGCAGCGTATAGGTCAGTGCTAATTGACGCAACATAATATTGGTTTGGTCATAAATATAGTTTGATGCAATACTTGAAACTGCACCCCAATATTGTTGGCCTGTAATATGCGCAGTATTTGGTGTCCAAACGGGCGCATCAGCTGTTCCTGTATTGGTTACGGCTTCCAGTGTTACACCATCCTCACGATACTTCAAAGTCCGGTCAGAAACTCCGGAAGCATCAAGTGAAGCATCGGTACCGGAATAGAGTTGACCGCCAAAACGGGCATCAATAAGGACATTCAGGGTAAAATCTTTATATTTAAACGTATTGTTTAAACCACCCGTAACATCAGGCTGATAATTTCCCAAGAGTACTTTTTTCTTGGTTGCCATGGGGCGCCCGGCGGCATCAACGACCAATTGTCCCTGATCATTTTTCAGCCAATCGGTTCCATAAATCTCGCCATATCCTCCACCAACAGTTGCCTGAACAACAACGCTACCGGAGTTATTGGTACTAAAGATATAGTTATCGAGACCCTCAATGAGGTCAACCAATGTATTTTTATTATGAGAAATATTCAAAGAAATATCCCATGAAAAATCGTTATTGGAAAGTGGTTTTCCACCTATCATGGCTTCCCA
>CBETNY010000072.1:0-7041 GCA_965537275.1 uncultured bacterium
ACTGTGGCACAAGCCGATTACGATAAAATTAAAATCATGCCTGAAATCAGGATCATTGGATACATGACCGATGAAGCGGAAGGAAATCGTTTGATTACCTCCGATGGCCAGGTGATCGAGCTGAAGGCACAGGGGTGGGATGCGCTGAAAAAATAGCTGAAATTATTGGTTTTAACGGTGAGTTTCATGATTGGTTTGTTATGAAACCTTCTCAAATTGCCTAATTTCTTGGGTAATGCAGAAGTCGATTTATTGAAAAGAATTTGTATCTTTGTTTCTTGTCCCTAACGAACCAATGATGATTTCAACGTACTCTTTCGTAGCCGAGTCGGTGAGTAACTTAAAGGAGGAGCTTTCTAAAGCAATGGATTCCATTGAGTTTACGCCTACGTTGGTTTTTGGTTTTGTGTCGGTTTATCTTCCGATTACC
Organism: uncultured bacterium; assembly: GCA_965537275.1. Lineage (GTDB taxonomy): Bacteria > Bacteroidota > Bacteroidia > Bacteroidales > F082 > Sulfidibacterium. The sequence continues at coordinate 431 of CBETNY010000072.1, forward strand.
AAATTTATGGATGTTTTCAAACAACAAGGGCTTATGCTTTATGGGGTGAGTACCGGGGGCGAAATACTATTTGATCAACAGCGGGATTCAATACTGACACAAGCCGGTGTCTTTGTTTTGACTGATTTAAAACCCGAAGTCTTTAACATTCACCTTGTCAAAAGGGAGGAACCCACCACTTTTGCCTTTGCACAAAGGCTGGGTAAACAGGTTGCTCAAACAATTGACAACCCCAACCTTATTCTGTCCACCAGCGGATTGGATATGGATGGTCAGGAGATGTTGAATGGCATGCAGAGTATCCTTGGCAGCGAGGTTAAAATTTTTGGTGGAATGGCTGCTGATGATGAGAAGTTTAAACAAACTTTTGTTTTTACCGAATCCAATATTACTGACTGTGGGGCATTGGCATTGGCTTTTGATCGAACCAAGGTTGAGTTAACGGGGATGGCAACCAGTGGTTGGATTGGTTTGGGTTCGGAATTTATTGTGAACCGTTCGGAAGGGAATGTAGTTTATGAAATTAATCAGGAACCGGCCCTTGATTTGTATATGGATTATTTGAATGTGTCGGAAGAAGATTTACCCGGAATAGGCCTTGAATACCCGTTTTTGTTGAAAAAGGAAGGAAGTGAAGATGTTATCCGAGCTGTAATGCAAATCGATGTGGAGAAAAGATCGTTGGTATTTGCCGGATCGGTTCCCGAAGGTTCAACCGTTAGTTTTTCGACCTCCCCGGGTTTCGAAATTATGGAAAACACCAGGAACCGGATCATGGATTTTTACCGGGCAAATCCCAAAACCGACCTGATGCTCCTTTTTTCTTGTGTAGCGCGACATGTCGCCTTGGGCCCCCTGATCTCTACCGAAATAAAGCTGGCCTCTCTTAAATGGAAGGTCCCTTTGGCCGGATTTTTCACCTTTGGCGAATTTGGAAGTAATCCGGGGCAAATAAGCCAGTTCTATAACCAAACATTTACCTTAGCCCTGATACGTGATATTTCATAATTTTTGTTTATGAAGAAGGTGATACAATCGTTGAAAAGCAAAATTGATCGTTTGGATAAGGTAGATAACCTTGGCAAATTGAAACTGGAGTTACAGGACGAAATGCACAAACTCGAAAGGGAACATGAAATTCTTGAGTTTAAGTTGAATCGTTCATCGAAAGATAAAAATATCCTTAATTCTTTGCTTGCACGAACTTCGGAAGACCTGAAAAAAGTGCTTAAAAAACTGGAATATAAAGCCGAAGAGCTTAATATTTTGTTGGATACCATTCCTGCCCTGGTTTATTTTAAAGACAGCGATCTGCGCTATCAGTTAGCCAATAAGGCCTTTCTCGACTTTTCAGGTGTTAGCCGTGAAGAGGTTCTTGGAAAAACCATGAAAGAAGTTTTTCGTAATTATCTTCCGGTGGGTGAATATACAGAACTGGAAGAGGAGGTGATTCGGGATGGCCGTTTTTTCTATAATATCGAAGAACAAGTTACCCGCAACAATAAAAAAATCTGGGTGCATACCAACATTGCCCCGGTTCGCAACAGCGAAGGAAAAATTATTGGATTAATAGGCGTTTCGTGGGATATTACCAGTCAGAAAAAGTATGAACAGGAGTTGAAACAAGCCAAAGAAATGGCCGAAGAGGGCGAACGGATTAAAGATCAGTTTCTGACCAATATGAGTCACGAAATCAGGACCCCTTTAAATGGTGTGATGGGAATGGCCGAGATTCTTGAAAATTCAAAACTGGATGATCAACAACACAAATACCTGAATATTTTAATGGAGTCAGGACGTCATTTGGTGCGGCTGATTGATGATGTTTTTGAATTTTCTGCCCTGGAATCAGGCTCGGTAAAACTTCAAAAAAACAGAATTTACCTGAAAAGGTTCATTAAAAATATTGGCAAAGAAGTGCTTCCCCAAGCCCGTTATAAGGGGTTGGAAATGAAGATTGAGATCGATCCTCAAATTCCTTCCATGCTGCTTGGTGACGAGCGGTACTTAAAAGATATTTTTGAAAACCTGGTGTCTAACGCCATTAAGTTCACCAAAAAAGGGAAGATTTCGGTTTCTGTAAAAGCGGTTCCGTCAAAACGTAACGAGCAATTTCGTTTACGCGTCGAGGTAATTGATACGGGCATCGGTATTCCCGTAAACAAACAAAACCGGCTTTTCGACAGTTTCTCGCAGCTCGATTCTTCCACTACCAAAGAATACCAGGGTACAGGCCTTGGCTTGGCCATTACCAAACGATTGGTGGACATGATGTCGGGCGAAATAGGGGTTGAAAGTAAACCGGGAAAAGGCTCCAGATTTTGGGTGGAACTGCCCTTTGAAGTGGAAGAAATTCTGGACAGTAGTAAGGATGGTTTCAACAACGAACAAGTACTGGAACTTCTGCACGAATTTCGAATTTTACTGGTTGAAGACAACCTGATTAATCAGAAAATTACAAAGTTTAACCTTGAGAAAAACGGTTGCAAAGTGGATGTGGCCAATAATGGAAAAGAGGGATTTGAAAAATACACAAACCAACCTTACGACCTTGTTTTAATGGATATTCAAATGCCGGTAATGGATGGCTTTGAAGCGACCCGCCAAATCAGAGCTTTTGAAAAAGAAGCCAAATCGCGGCACGCCTTTGTGGTTGCACTCACTGCCAATGCACTCGAAAGTGAGAAGAAAAAGAGTAAAGACGTGGGCATGGATGGATTTTTGGGAAAACCCTTTAAACCCATCGAACTCTTTCAATTATTACACAAATTAATCATAGACGTTTAATGGAAATTACGGAGCTTGTTATTTTAATTGCCAGTGGGGTTTTGGTAGGGTTTATCAATACTTTGGCAGGTGGTGGGAGTGTCATTTCTCTTTCGATTTTAATTATGCTGGGGTTGCCGGCTACGGTGGCCAACGGAACCAACCGGGTTGCGATTGCCCTGCAAAATGTGGTGGCGGTGTCAAGCTTTAAGCAACAAAAAGTCCTGGAATGGAAAAAGGCCTTGAGTCTGTCGGTGCCGGCCATCCTGGGTTCAATGGTGGGGGCATGGATTGCTGTTGATATCAACGAGGAGGCCATGCAGCGAGCCATTGGAGTGATTATGTTGGTGATGCTTGTGATTATCCTTTTTAAACCACAGCGTTTTATTTACGGGAATGCCAAAGTACAGGAAAAACCCATCCGCTGGTACGTGTATATCATCTTCTTTTTTATTGGGATTTATGCCGGGTTTATCCACATGGGTGTGGGTTATTTCCTGTTGGCCGGAATTGTGCTGGGTGCCGGTTATGACTTGGTGAAATCGAATGCAATTAAAGTGTTGATCATCCTGGCTTATGCCCCTTTTACCTTGGCCATCTTCTTTTTTAATCAACAAATAAATTGGAAATATGGTTTAATTTTAGCGGTTGGAAATATGGTGGGTGCCTTGATTGCTTCGCGAATGGCTGTGAAAAAGGGCGTCGCTTTTGTTCGATGGGTAATTGTGATTGTTGTTTTAATCACCTCTGCACAACTCTTCGGTATTTATGATTTTCAGGCTTTATTGTCTCCCTATCTGGTGACGGTAAAGGATGTTCATCCCTAACATTTAGCGTATGAAAAATTTCGGAATTGGACTGTTTATCATTTTGTTGATGGCTTTTGTTTCCTGCCAACCATGCAGTAATTGTCAACAGAAAAAAGTAAATGGAAAATATGTGCTGGTAATCCATGGGGGTGCCGGAACCATCAGCAAAGAATCCATGACTCCCGAAATGGAGAAACAGTACCGTCACATGTTGGATACCGTAATCCGTGCCGGAGAAGACACTTTGAAAAACGGAGGGAGCGCCCTTGATGCCGTCACAACCTGCATTACCATGATGGAGAATTCTCCTCTGTTTAACGCTGGAAAAGGAGCCGTATTCAATGCGCAGGGAGTCAACGAAATGGATGCTTCCATCATGAATGGAGAAGACCTTTCGGCGGGGGCTGTTGCCAGTGTGCATACCATTAAAAATCCAATCCTGGCTGCCCGCGCTGTGATGGAACATTCGCCCCATGTTTTACTCATCTCAAAAGGTGCCGAAAAATTTGCCGCAGCCCAGGGCCTTGAAATGGTCGATTCTTCCTATTTTTTTACGGAACGAAGATGGAAATCCTATCTAAAAGTGAAGGCAAAACAAGCAGAAGGTGAAAAACATGGGACGGTAGGTGCCGTGGCCCTTGATAAAAAAGGAAATCTTGCCGCCGGAACTTCCACCGGGGGAATGACCTATAAAATGATGGGAAGAATTGGCGATTCGCCAATAATCGGTGCCGGAACCTATGCCGACAATACCTCTTGTGCCGTTTCGTGTACCGGGCACGGTGAATATTTTATGCGCAATGTGGTGGCCTACGATATTGGTGCGCTGATGAAATACGGCCAATTAAGCCTGAAAGAGGCTGCAAATTTCGTTATTCTGGATAAATTAAAAAAACAGGGAGCCGAAGGGGGGCTCATTGCCGTGGATTATCATGGTAACTTTACCATGACTTTTAACACCAGTGGAATGTACCGTGCTTATGTCACCAGCGATGGTTATCGGGGGGTGTTTATCTATGCCGGTGAAGAAAATAAGAAACCTCTTAAAAAGGAATAAAATATGTCTCATCGATATCAGCAAATTCTTGACGAAATTTTTATCGAAACCAAGGATTTAAAAGGGCTTGGCAAGGCAGCCGATTATATTCCACAATTGGCAAAGGTTAATCCCGATCAGTTTGGGATTCATCTCCAGTTGCTTGACGGGAGATCCTTTTGGCAGGGAGATGCCAAGGTGCCTTTTTCTATCCAAAGTATTTCAAAGGTTTTGTCGCTTGCCATGCTCATCGGGCATCCTGAGGGTGAAAAAGTTTGGTCAAGGGTAGGTGTGGAGCCTTCCGGTACTCCCTTTAACTCTTTACTTCAATTGGAATACGAAAATGGTATTCCGCGAAATCCGTTTATCAATGCCGGTGCCCTGGTGGTAGCCGACCAGTTAATCTCTACTTTTGATGCGCCAAAACAGCAACTGATAGCTTTTGTACGGAAACTGGCAAACAACGAGCATATTCATTACGATGAAGCCGTTGCGCAATCGGAAAAAGAACATGGATATCGAAATGCTGCCCTTGCCAACCTGTTAAAAGCTTACGGAAACCTGACCAATCCTGTTGAAGAGGTACTCGATTTGTATTTTCATATGTGTGCCATCGAAATGACTTGTGAAGAATTGGCCAGGACTTTCCTGGTTTTCGCCAACGAAGGTCAAATTCCTTCTTCGGGTGAATCTGTCCTTACTTTAAGCCAAACCAAACGATTGAATGCCTTGATGCAAACTTGTGGATTTTATGATGAAGCCGGCGAATTTACTTTTACGGTTGGATTACCCGGCAAAAGTGGTGTGGGAGGTGGAATTGTGGCGGTTTTCCCCGGTAAATTTTCTATCGGGGTATGGAGTCCGCGTTTAAATGAAAAAGGCAATTCAATTTTGGGTATGAAGGCCCTCGAATTGTTCACCACAAAATCGGAACTATCGGTGTTTTAATGGTTATTTATTCATAAAAAATTTGATTATGCGTATTATAGGTCATCGCGGAGCATCGGGTTATGCACCCGAAAATACACTCGAAGCATTCGAATTAGCCATCCGGCAAGGGGTTTCCATGATTGAGCTGGATGTACATCGCTGTGCAACTGGGGAGCTGGTTGTGATACATGATGAGCGGGTGGATCGGACAACCGATGGAACAGGTTTGGTGTCTGAAATGACGTTGGATGAAATCAAAAAGCTAAATGTCGGAAATGGAAATCAAGTGCCCACATTGGAGGAGGTTTTTGAAGCTGTTGCCCGTCGTGTAAAAATAAATATCGAGATAAAAGGCCGGAAGGTGGCACAACCACTTGCCGAAATGCTCAGTAAGTTTATGTTTGAAAAAGAGTGGAATCCGAATTATTTTATTGTTTCCTCGTTCGACCATGAGCAATTAAAACAATTCCATGCTTTGCTCCCCCGAATAAGAACAGGTATTTTGTTTGAAAGTTTTCCGTCAGATTATCAGCAGCTTTTACAGGAAGTCAAGCCGTTTAGTATTCATATTCCTGCCAATATTTATACAATTGAGTTGGTGGATACAATACATAAAGCAGGGCTCGAAGCCTGGGTTTATACCGTCAACGAAACCAAAGTTTTTGAAAAATTACAAGCGATGGGGGTGGATGCCGTGTTTACCAATTATCCCGATCGGTTTGTGAAAGGTATCAAGCCGTAAACTTAAAATCGATAGGCGGCTTTGCGAAGTTTTTTCAGGTTGTTGATGGGCCTTTCGGGATGCAAAACGTTGGCTAAAAATTTATACACCTTTACCCTGATTTCATTGGCTTTCCGTGTGTCAAGACGTTCGAAGGAATGCCCTCCGGGTACCGCTTGATAAATCTGATACTGGAATTTTTTATTGTCGGCTTTCAGTGCCTGAATCAGATGTTTCACTTCAAGTACATTCACATCGGCATCAATGGTGTTGGTGTGGACGAGCAAAGGAATGTCGGGCATCTTTGCCGTATTCCATGCCGGTGAACGCCTGCGGTATTCTTCCAAAT
>CBETNY010000073.1:0-7037 GCA_965537275.1 uncultured bacterium
TTTATTCAGTTTTTAGAAGGCGCCATAATGGCTGCCGATTCGTTACAAAAACAAGGAATGAAACTTGAATTCCATGTGTACGACGTCGATGAAAAACTTACCAAAACCTCCAAAGTCCTCAGCAAACCCGAGCTTAAAGAAATGGACCTGATTATTGGCCCGTTCTATAGCCGAAGCTTCAACCAGACAGCATTGTTTGCCAATCATTTCAATATCCCAATTGTGAACCCTCTTACATTTAGAAACGAAGTGGTAAAACAATTCAACGAAGTGGTAAAGGTTAAACCTGACAAAAATTACGATCCGGGATTGCTTGCTGCCCTGGTTAAGGCGGATTATCCCAATCAAAAGGTTTTTTTCATCCGTCAAAACACCTTTCAAGACAACATGCTGATTGACCAAATTCGCGATAGTCTTCAATCGATACTCCCTGATAAAATTAAAATACCGAACAGCCAGTTAATTGATTATGGCATCCGGGTGACACAACGTGAAAAGGAAGCAGCACAATTAGCCGCTTTAAAGGAAAGCGGCTCGGATGAGAAACCCACGCCCATCGAGGTAAGTCTATCCGACACTTTACATCCCTATCAATTGGAGAATCAATGGATTAATCCTGATTCGCTAAAATTCTTTCCGGAAGACAGCACCCTGTTAAACAATCCTTTAACCACCATCACTTATGCATACGACAGCATTCATCCCTTTGAAAACCAAGCATCGGTGGTGCGTAATAATTTGATTATTCTGTATGGAACTCAGAAGTCGTTTGTCATGGATGCCATGAACCGGTTAAACGTATTACGGGACACCTTCGGTATTAAAATGGTTGGCGTACCCGAATGGGAAAACTTCTCTAACCTCGATTTAAATCAGATGAATAACCTGCAGGTAACCTACCCGTCAAGTTATTTTGTTGATTATCAAAATCCTTCCGTCCAAAAGTATGTGGAAGACTTTAAAATCCGATTTAAAACCGATCCGGAAACCTATGGAATATTAGGCTTTGACATCTGTTACTATTTCATGGAAAGTCTTTTCCAATATGGCAAACACATGCTCCCATGCCTCGAAAATAACCCAAAAGAAGGCCTAAGCACCCATTTCCGTTTCACTCCTGCCATGGAAAACGAAAACAGCTACGAAAATACCTATTGGAATATCCTTAGAATTTCCAATTTCATACAACGAAAACGAAGAACATTTATCCCCACCGCGATAAACCCATCGGAATAACTTGTTTGATTTTATTCTGATTCAATCACATGCAATCAATCAGTCCTAAAAAAACAGGAAACATGGTATAAGACTTGTTTTTGGCATCATAATACGTTATATTTGTTGTCCACATGATATTATTTGGCTATGAAAAATTTTATCAAGCCCATGGCTGTAATCACGGCCTTTGTTCTTTTGTTTGCCGCCTGCAAAAAAGATTTTACCACATTTACTGTTTCAGGTTGGAAGCCGCAACTTGCAGCACCTTTGTTTAGCACCTCAATCACTTTGCGCGACCTGATTGGGAACGACTCAACCATTGAGACGCAATCAGATAGTGCATTGGTCTATGTTTACCATCAGGATTCTATCTTTTCGGTCAATGCCGACAGTCTGCTGCAATGGAAAAAACAGAGCCAATACGACTTCCGTTTTTCATTGGGAATCGTACACGTTGACAACTTCGGTGTAAACGATTCGGTCAGTATCAACGATATTTTGTCCAGTTTAAAACCTGAAGATGCCGACACCTTGAGAAAATACGCAGGTCAAAATACGATTTTTCCCAAATTTAATATTTTGCAACCCTATACAATGAATGTCACAGGGCTCGACAATTTTCAACAACTCCATTTTTCATCGGGCAGTTTGCAAATTAATGCACACAATACACTTCCGGTAGCTTTCGACACCTTGTACTACGATTTAATTGATCAAAGCAATGGAGACCATTTGGCAGAGGTCAGAATCACCAACCTTTTACCCGGAACCACCCAATCTAAAACCATCGACCTCAGCAATAAAACCATCAGCAATGCCCTTTCCGTCCGTATCAGTAAGATGAACAGCCAGGGAAGTTATCCCGACAAGGTTCTGATTAATTTAAATCAAGGAATCCGGTTCCAGGTAACAACCAACCAGCTTCAGGTTATTTCAGGAACGGCAAAAATTCCGGCCCAAACGGTAACTTCTGATCAAAAACTGATTGATTTTAATTTTCAGGAAGGCGCTGAATTGACTCAACTACAAATAGAAACCGGAAGTTTTACCTATGACATCAATTCAAGCATTGCTACAGAGCTGAATATCCACATGGCCTTGCCCTCCGGGGAACAAAACAAGACGGCCCCCACCAAAGACCTTTTCATACCGGCAAACGGTACCATCCACGACAGTTGGGATTTAAGCCAACTAAGTTTGGATTTGAGTACCGATAACAATCAGGCTTTTAACCGTATTCCCATCACCTTTGAAGCAGAAATTCCAGCCACCAATCAGTTTATCAGCTTTGATTCCTCCAATCAAATCACGGCAAGCTTGCGTACCGGTGACATTCGCTTAGAGTCGGCCACCGGATATTTGGGTCAGCAAACCTATGTCCTTGATCCTGATTCGATTTCATTCGACCTGGATTTTTTAAACAAACTAAACGGAGAGTTAATTCTTGACAATCCCGAAATGATTTTGAACTATAAAAACGGTTTCGGCGTCCCGATTCAGTTGAACATGGATTTTAGAGCCACCAATTCTGAAGACGGAACCGTCCAGCCGCTCAATCTTGAACCCATCAACTTTCTATACCCCAGCACCATGGGTCAGGATGTTTACGGATCGACTATCATCGACAAAAACAACTCCTCTATTGTGGACTTTTTGTCCTTACGCCCCGATATAATTCGTTATTCGGGCAACATTTTGATTAATCCTGATGGACGAACGACCAATTTTGTTAACCGTGAGGCTGATTTTACTGCCTCGGCCGACATCCGGATTCCGCTTATCATACAGGCCAACGAATTGCGTTTTACGGATACCATTACCGATCTCAGAATTTCCAAAGAAGATGTTCCGGCAGAGTCGGGAACCATCAAAGCCATCATCAGTAACGGTTTCCCTGTCGAGGCACGTATACAACTCAGCTTTCCGGATTCTGTATCCGGACAAAATCTAACCACCCTTGATTTTGGTAAAATTGATGCAGCTCCCGTGGATCAATCCGGAAAAGTGACCCAGGCTTCACAAAGTGAAATAAATATTGAAATTGCCAAAGACTTTTTCGACAAAGTTGCCAGGGCAAATTCGGGAATCATCCATGTTGAAACAACCACTTTTAACAACGGAACCGTTCCTGTGCAACTTTTCTCCGATTATCAATTCAAAGTTTCCGTTGGAATTTCAGCAACCCTAACACCATGATTATGCGCATTGTAAAATATTTTCATCATTGGCAATACGGAATAGCCATGCTCGTCAGCTCGCTTCTATTTCTTCAGGTGAGTGGGCAAAACAATTATATTTTTTACGGGTTGGAATCAGTTCCGCAAAGCAGCTTTCTTAACCCCGCCTTTAACACTCACACCAAACTTGTTGTGGGTATTCCTGCGCTTTCAAATCTTGACCTTTCCTATTATAATACTGCAGGAGCATTTAACGACTTTTTCAGTACAGAGAAAGGAACCGATTCACTATATCTTGATCTCACCAAGGTAATTAATCAAAACCATCCCATCGACCACCTGAATGTAGCACTGAACCATGACCTCCTGTTTATTGGATTTAAAATAAAAGAGAGTTTTTTGAGTTTTGGCGTAAGGCAACGGGTGATGCTTTCGGCCGATTTACCTTCTGATTTATTTAAATTTGCATGGAACGGCAATGCGCCTTACGTGGGACAAACGCTCGATTTAAGTACCACTTCAATCAACGAAAACCATCTTCTTGATTATCATATCGGACTTTCCATACCGGTAGCTGAGGGACTGAGAGTAGGCTTTCGGTTACATCTTTTACAAGGTCTTTCCAATATTTATACGGAGAACAACCGATTACAAATGACAACCCTTCGCGAGGGTACCCATGCTTATGAAGTATTGGCCAGTACACACTTTGTCGTGAACACCTCGGGAATCCCCGACAGCACAGGCTTTCAACCGAATACCTATTTTACAAATTTTAAAAACATTGGATTTTCTCTCGATCTTGGCGCTACCTATCAAATTAACCAACAATTTAGTGTAAGCTTTAGCTTGCTGGATATGGGCAGCAACAACTTCAGGGCAAATACAAAAAGTTACCAAAGTGAAGAAGACAGCATCCATTTTAATGGTTTTCAATTGGATTTCACATCAGACGACGATCCTTTTTCCAACATTGGCGACAGTCTGTCGAACTTGCTTCACGTAACCGATTTTGCACAAAATTACCGCGCAAAAATTCCAAAGCAATTGTATCTTGGAGGGCAGTACCTCAGTCATGATCAAAAAAACCGGGCATCAATATTATTCAGCGGCCGGTTTTATCCCGACTATTTTGAAACCGCTTTATCGCTTTCGTATGAGCGCTTTTTGTCGCAAAGTTTTAGTGTAAAAGTCAATTATACCTATTTGAAATACGCCCCCTTAAATCTGGGATTGGCCTTTGCACTTAATGCAAAACCCTTTCAGCTTTATGTTTACACCAATAATATTATGGGGATTCAATGGGATAATCAAAAGCTGATTCAGGTGGGGTTTGGTTTAAATATTCGAATTGCCGAAAACAACCCTCCTTTTGTTAACGCTCCGGCAAGAAACAATCTAAAACCCGAATTCATCGAACCTTAAAATCTGATCCGGTGCACGCCAATAGTATATTCCCGATCGATGGCCTGCAGGATTTTCTGATAATCTTCGGGACGGTTTACAAAATCGAGCGGGTTGGTATCCAGAATTAAAATTCTAAGGTCTTTTTGTTGTTTGATAAATTCAAGGTATCCATCTTGAATTTTGTTTAAGTAGTCATCCTGGATATTTTGTTCATAGGGCCGGCCACGCATTTTTATATTCGATTGAAGCCGTTCGGTATCCACATACAGATAAACCAACAATTCGGGTTTCGGCAACTGCTGATAAATGATATTAAAGAAACTGGTATAGAGTTTAAATTCGTCGGCCGGAAGGTTTTTACGGGCGAAAATCAACGATTTTACAATAAAATAATCACTAATTGTAAACGTTTTAAACAAATCGAGGGTGCCCAGCTGATCTTTTAGTTGTTGATAACGGGCAGCCATAAACGACATTTCCAACGGGAAAGCATATTTTTCGGGTTCCTTATAAAATTTAGGCAAAAATGAGTTCTCTTCGAACTGCTCCAAAATCAGTCTGGCATTAAACTGCTCAGCAATCATGGTAGCCAGTGAAGTTTTTCCGGCTCCAATATTTCCCTCAATGGCGATAAAATTATATTTCGTCATGTGCCCTTCCATTATTAAATCTCCAAACTTTTGCCGTATCGGTACAGTCCGCCAATAATTGTTCCGCTGTTTTACCCAAAACAGGATGAATCCACCCGGGTGTTACCTCGGCCAATGGCAAAAGGGTAAACATCCGCTCATGCATCAACGGGTGCGGTATGGTCAACTCCTCATTTTTCATGGCAAGATCATCATACAACAATAAATCAATATCGATGGTTCGCGACTGATAAGCATTACCTGTTTTCGGCTTTCTGCCCAACGACCGTTCAATCATTTGGGTAATCGACAGAATTTCCATGGGCTGTAAGTGCGTTTCCACCACCACTATTTGGTTTAAAAAAGCCAGAGAAGCCTCAAACCCCCATGGCTCTGACTCATAGATGGACGACTGCTTTAGCACAGCACCTATTTTACTTTCAATCAGAACGATAGCATCTTTCAGGTAGGTGTAACGATCAGAAATATTACTCCCCAACAACAAGACTAATCGATGAATATTGACCATGGGGCAAAAGTAGCAAAATCTATCCGCCAAGAATTCAATAACAGGCCCCAAAATGGTTGAAAATTACACAAGTTATTAACCGCCTTTCAAAAAAAGCAGCCGTTCCCTGCAAAACCTTACGATCGGTTTTCATCGAGCCAGCCATTGGTGGCATCGCGATAACAATCAATTTCAGCAGTATAGGGTTTAATATCCAGCACAGGGGTTCCATCAATCATATCGGCACCGGAAAAATAGACGCGATTTCCATCAATTTTCTTTAACCTGACGATAGTCATTCCAATTTTATTGGGGCGCCTGGGACTACGAATGGCAAACACACCCAAATGTAAATGATGGCGAGGCGTGGTTTGCATCAAACGATAGCCTTCCGATTGATGAAAGTGAAACAAAATATAAAAATGACTAAAATTTTCGAGCCCCGTCAAACCCTCCACCAGTTCGGGATTGAGTTCTATCCAACCCTCATTATTTGCGCCAAACCGACCCTGACGGGGAATTTTTTCACGGCCATCAAAAGGAGTATGCAGTGTCCCAATGGGCGAAAATTGAATGAATTGTTTTTCCATAAATCTATTTTAAAATGGATTACCCCTTAAAGGAATCCTTTTATCAGGTTGACAATCTGATCGGCAGGTATTACCCCTGCTTGTCTGAATTTCACTTCACCCTTTTTAAAAACCATGAGTGTGGGCACATTTTGAATCATCCATTTTCGGGCGATGGCAGGGTTTTTATCCACATCCACTTTTAGTATTCTCACTTTATCACCCAATTGTTTCTTTACCTGTTTTAAAATGGGTGGCATCATTTTGCATGGTTGGCACCATTCAGCCGAAAAGTCAATCAGTACCGGTTGATTCGATTGGATAATGTCGTTAAATTTGCTCATTGTTTCAGTTTTGGCAACTTTTCTCAAAAAGCGTTCCTTTTGGCACGGTCTGTCATTTTTTCACTACGCACCGGTTTATTCATCCACACGTAAAGCGCGAAGATACAGCCGGATGGCATTTTCGAGACCCAGATATAACGCATCAGCAATGAGCGAGTGTCCAATGCTTACCTCCTCTATCCAGG
>CBETNY010000074.1:0-6994 GCA_965537275.1 uncultured bacterium
TTTTTTGCTATTTTGGGTTACGCATTGGGTTGTTCGATTTGCGAATAGCAATGTGTGGTGGCTTCCTCAACTGTCCCGAAGGGCAAAAGCAGGCTGGCAAAAACTATTTTTTTGCACTTTGCCGGAGCAAATAAAACAATAAAAAGGTGTATCAAATTGTTTTATTTTCAGTAACTTTGTGCAAGGTTCAAATTTATTTTTATCAACCTTCATTATCAAACTAGATTATGATTTATTTAGAGAATTCAAGAAAGCATCTCTTCCCGGGGATGGTCCGTTATTACGACGATTTCCCCATTAAAGGCATCCGTTTTGTTGACATCACCCCGCTCTTTATGAGCAAGTTATCCATGGAAGTAGTGGTGAACAATGTGGCTGAGTTTTTCAAAGACAAAGTGACCATGGTGGCCGGTATTGAAGCCCGTGGATTTATTTTAGGCTCAGCCATTGCCAGTAAAATGGGATTGGGTTTTATTCCCATTCGTAAAAAGGGCAAAATGCCCGGTGAGCTCTACACCGCCTCCTTTAAAAAAGAGTATGGCGAAGATGTGGTAGAGATGAAAAAAGATGCACTCGTGCCAGGTACCGATGTGCTGGTGGTGGACGATATTCTGGCTACAGGCGGGACTTTTAAAGCAGCGGCCAAGCTTATGGATATGGCGCAATGCAATCCCGTATATTACAGTTTTATCAATCTGAATTTAATTCCTGACGATTATACCTTAAACGGTGAGTTATATGTTGATTACCTCATCGACATGAAAGGAAAAGAATAAAAAACCGGATTTAGGACTTTTTTATCTTTTCTTCAATCAAGGAGGTGGAATATCCCGGCAGGAAATCGATGGTGACAATTTCACCTCCTTTATTTTTAACAACCTCGTATCCTACAATTTCTTCGGCACGATAATCACTTCCCTTTACCAGCACATCGGGTTGTACCCGTTTTATCAGCTCAAGGGGCGTATCCTCATCAAAAAGCACCACGCCGTCCACAAATCGCAAAGCAGCCAGAATCATTGCCCGGGAGTATTGATCTTTTATGGGCCGCGATGCCCCTTTGTCCAGTCGCCTGACAGAAGCATCGGTATTTAAACCCACCAACAAAACATCACCCAAATCTTTGGCTTTACTCAGGTAGTCGATATGTCCCAGATGAATCAAATCGAAACAGCCATTGGTAAACACCACTTTTTTTTGCAGAAAGCGCCATCGGGCCAGCTGGGCCTCCAAAGCGGCGTTGTCGTAAATCTTACCTTTAATTAGTTCGAGGTTTGTCATTTTTAGGTTTTTGATAACGAGTTAGAAAAAGAACCAGATAACCCAACGAACCCACGCTGATGTTGAGCAAGGTTTGTCCGGCATGTGTCAAAGTAGCAAAAGAGATGGCCGTTTGCGGGGTGATGTGATACAACTCGACCAAAACCGCCTTAATAATGTAGTGATAGGCTCCAATGCCACCCGGAACAGGCGCCACAATACCCAAACTTCCTATGGCAAGCAGCGTTAACCCATCAACAAACTGTAGTCCGCTGGTTTCGGCAAACATCCGTACCGGATAATAAACCATCAAAGCATAAAAAAGCCAAATCAGAAACGTATAAAAAAAGAAGAGTCCTTTGCGTTCCATTTTTCCAATGGTTTTCATGCCGTCGAGCACGCCTTTAAGAAAAAGATGGATTTTTTGGAAAAACGGAATTTGTTTAAAGTGGTCTTTATGTTTTCGAAGGTAAGCATAGATAAGCCCGGCCAAAAGCACAAAAACAAAGATAATGATGCCAATGTTCCAGGCATTGGAAAACACTTTCTGCACAAAAGGATCGAAATAGGTGTGCAAAAAATTCCCCATCAGCTGAAGCTGGAAAACAACCACCAGAAAAATCAACAAGACCAACACCAGCAAATCCACAAAGCGCTCGGAAATGACTGTTCCAAAAAGCGCATTAAACGGGATATTTTCTTTCTTTGTCAGCACACCGCAACGCACAAATTCGCCGGCACGAGGAACACCGGTATTCACCAAATAACCGGTCATTAAAGCAAAAAAGGTAGACCACAGCCTTGTTTTGTAATCCATGGCACCAATGAGCAAATTCCAACGTAAAGCACGGAACAGGTGTGAAATCAAAACCAATATCAACGACAGAAACAACCAAAAGTAATGGGCCTGGCGCATTTCGTTCCACACGCTGCTTAAATCGACTTTTCTAAAACTCAGCCAAAGCAGCAGGATGCCCAGCAATAGAAAAACCAAATAATTCAGAATAGAAACAACCTTTTTACGCAAAATGAAACGGTTTAATGAATTCGATTGTGGGCATCAGGGAAAATAATATGCGGCTGAAAGCTTTTGGCTTCCTCAAAATCGAGCTGTGCATAGGAGACAATAATCACCAAATCACCAATAGCCACCTGTCGGGCAGCAGCACCGTTAAGCCCGATAATCCCTGATTTGCGTTCACCTTTTATCACATACGTATCGAAACGGTTTCCATTAGTAATGTTGTAAATGCTTACTTTTTCATTTTCAATCAAATTGGCGGCGTCCATTAAATCTTCGTCAATGGTAATACTGCCAATATAATCGAGATGCGCCTGAGTAACCGTAGCCCGATGAATTTTAGATTTTAATATTTCAACTAACATAATTTTTTGTTTTAGGCCTAAAAACGAGCGACAAAAGTATTAAATAATGCGAATGTTATCGATCAATCGCACCTCACCCAACCAAACTGCTACACAAGCCAAAGTCCCCACTTTGTTGTTCCATCCGTGAATGGGTTGAAGGTTTTTATCGTCCACAATATCAAAATATTCGAGTTTTAGATGCTCATTGCCTTCAAAAAGATTGATCATCATCTGACGAAGCGGATTGGCACAAATATGGTCGCGGCGCAACTTGGCCTGTTGCAGGTATTTATAAATTACCGGTGCTATTTTGCGTTGTTCGGGAGTCAGCAAGCGGTTACGTGAACTCATGGCAAGCCCATCCGGTTCGCGGACAATGGGGCAGGGCACGATTTCAACATCCAGATTTTCCAGCTCGACGAGCTTTTTAATGATGGCCAATTGCTGAAAATCCTTCTCACCAAAATAGGCCCGTGTAGGGGTTACAATATCAAACAACCTTTTAACAACAATGGCCACACCATTAAAATGACCCGGCCTGAATTTACCCTCCATCACCTCAGCCAAAGCACCAAAATCATAGTTCTTTTCGATGGGCTCGGGATACATCTCTTTCTCATCGGGAGCAAAAAGCACATCACACGAAACCGTTTCGAGCATCGCCTGATCCTGCATCAGGTTTCGCGGATAATTTTGAAGGTCGTTTGAGTTGTTAAACTGAATAGGATTTACAAAAATACTCACTACCAACAGATCATTTTCGGCTTTGGCTTTTCGCATCAGGCTTAAATGTCCTTCGTGTAACGCCCCCATGGTAGGAACGAAACCAATGGATTTTCCTTTCGCCTTTTG
The DNA here is from genome assembly GCA_965537275.1 of uncultured bacterium. Taxonomy (GTDB): domain Bacteria; phylum Bacteroidota; class Bacteroidia; order Bacteroidales; family F082; genus Sulfidibacterium. Next base: position 3,481 of record CBETNY010000074.1, read on the forward strand.
CTCTTCGATAAATGAGCGTATTTCGTTTACGGTTGTAACAGTTTTCATTATTTCTTTTTGTTCAATAAATTTACCAAATCGGCTTCCAAACTTACCGTGGGTGATTCTACAATGCGTCCGATTTCCGTTCCGTTTTTATAAAGAATAAAAGTGGGAATCCTTTTTATTTTTAATGCGGCAATGTTCACCTCTCCGGCTTGCAACGACCGGTCCACGGCAATAAGACGCACATTGGAATGATTATAACCGGCCTGATCAAGAATTTTATAAAACCGGCCAACCTGCGTTTTACTGTCACCGCACCAACTGCCGAAAACAAGGGTGAACCGAACACCAGTTAATTGATGCTTTAATACAGCCACTTTTGATGCATCGGGCGTATAGTGCGTATATTGATCGTTAAACGACGGGCCAAATAAAGTACCCTGGAGTCCTTGATCATTGCATAAACCCACAAGAACATCCCGATGTAACCGGCTATCTTTGATCACTTGGTTTTGATGTTGTCCGTAACTAAAAGCAGATATAGTAACTATCAAACCCAGTGTTATCATAAATTGCTTAATCATTATGTGTATTTTTATGGTGTTGAAACTTTTTGCAAAGTTAGGACAAATCCAAACAGTTCGTTTCAACAATGTTGCGATTTTTTTATCATTTTCAAAAGACATGCAAAATTTGAATCAGGAAGAGACAACTAATCAAGGATCCATAGGCGAATTGGATAAATACCAGCAGATTCCGGCCATCTATTTCGAACAATTAAGCTACGATGAGTTGATGAAAAACTTAACTCGATTTATTTTTGACCTGCTCCAACACGATTTTCACCGCTTATGCAACCTCATCTACCGTCATGATGTGGATGAGTCGAAGTTTAACCAGGCACTTCAGCTCAATGATATAGAAGCGCAGGCCAAGGCCATTGCGGCATTGGTTGTTGACCGCGAAATGCAGAAAGTAGCCAGCCGCAAAGCTTACCGCGAACACAAATTGCGAAATGAAAATAAAATTTCCGAAGGAGAAGATTAAAAAACCAGTTCCAATGTTCGGGTTTCTGTCCCCATCAATCTTCTGAAAACTCTTTCAGCAGTTGCCGGTAATGCGAAAAAACATTGGCCCGCGAAACGAAACCCACATATTTGCTATCGTCAAGCACTACCAAATTATATTTTCCCGAATGTTGAAACTTTTGGGCTACGGTTTCCATATCGTCCGAAACATACACAATGGTTGAAGGGTGGAACATAAGGCTGCGCACAGTCGTTTTTTCATACAACTCTGGTTGAAACATGAGATGTCTGATTTGATCCATCACAATAATGCCATAAAAATCGTTGTTTTCGTCCACTACCGGGAAGATATTTCTGGTTGACTCAGCAATTACCTTGACCAGGTCGCCCAAATTGGCATCGGGCGAGATGGTTTTAAAGTTCTTTTCAATCAGGTTTTCAATACTCATCATCGACAGCAAGGCTTTGTCTTTATGATGGGTAAGCATATCCCCCCTTTTGGAAAGCTGAATGGTATAAATAGAACGCGGTGACATGAGGCGGGTTATGCCATAAGAGGTTGTGGCCACAATCATAATGGGAAACAATAACGAATAGCCACCGGTGATTTCAGCAATTAAAAAAATCGCGGTCAATGGAGCATGTACCACGCCGGCAAGCAACCCGGCCATTCCCACCAAAGCAAAATCGCTCACAGGCAAGCTGGCCAACCCCATGAAATTGAGGGTTTTTGCAAAGAACAGCCCCGTCATGGTTCCAATAAACAGCGTAGGAGCAAAAACTCCACCGATTCCGCCGGCACGAAAAGTCAATGAAGTAGCCACCACTTTTAATAAAATAATGGCCAGCAATAGCAACAAGGCAATGCTTTCGTTTCCTTTGAGCGAATAAAAAATACTGTTGTCAAAAATAAAACCAAGGTTCCCTTTTAGAGCCGTGTTGATGGCTTCGTACCCTTCACCATAAAGAGAAGGCAATAAAAAAATCAACAGACCCAAAATGCCGGAACCCACAAGAAATTTATAAAACCATCCCGGAATTTTATCGAAAATCTTACCGCTCACCACATACCCTTTTATGTAATAGACGGATACAAGAGCGGTAAACAAGCCCAACCCGAAATAGTAAAAAGTTTCGGAAAGGTTAAAACTATATTGCACCTGGAAAGGATACAAAACATCCTGACCCAAAAAAGCATAGGAGGTTAACGCGGCCACAATGGAGGCCAACAACAGCGGAACCAGCGAACTCATGGTCATGTCAAACAAAATCACCTCAAGGGCAAACACTATGGCTGCAATGGGTGCCTTAAAAATGGCCGACATGGCTGCGGCCGATGCAAACCCCAAAACAGCCACCACCTGTTTATAGTTTAATCCCAGCTTTTTAGCCAAAACGGAACCAATGGCTGCACCGGTGACCACCGTGGGCCCCTCCAGTCCGACAGAACCACCAAATCCCACCGTAAGCGAGCTGGTTACCACCGACGAAAACGTGTTGTGCGGAATGATAATTCCATGATTTTTAGAGATGGAATGCAGGACATTTGGGATACCGTCACGCACCGGCCTTCGCAAAACGTATTTGATAAACAGCAGCACCAGCAAGATACCCGTTGCAGGATAAACCACGTAGAGGTAGTTTGAATAATCTATCTCGAAACCACCGGTTAACAGCTGGCGAATCAGGAAAACCAGGTTTTTCATGATTACAGCCACCAAACCGGCTAAAAACCCAACGACAATACTCAGGATAACCATGAGCTGTTGCGACGGCATCCTTCTGCTGTAGACCAACAATCGGTCTGACCAATTTCTCTTTTTCTTCACCATGGTTCAGGACAAAATTAAAAATATTCAGGATGAAAACGGTTTTTTAATCAAAACCTTTTGAAATATTTTTTTGACACTGGCCTGTTGCCCAATTATTCGGGTAATTCAAGTTTGAATCCAATGCCATGGACATTGGTTATTTTCACCTTGGAATCTGCCTTCAGGTATTTTCGTAACCGCGAAATAAAGACATCCATGCTTCGTCCAATAAAATAATCATTCTCTCCCCATATTTGCTCCAGTGCCAACTCACGAGGCAACACTTCATTTTTGTGCTGATACAGTAAACTCAAAAGTGCGGCCTCTTTTCTTGTAAGGCTTTGTTGGAAAGTTCCTCGTTTCAAAATCATATTACGCAAATCCAGCTCAAAGGTTCCCAGCTTAATTTTTCCGGCAGTCCGGCCGGAAACCTCTTCGCGATCGGCTTGACATCGTTTCAAAATGGCTTTCATTCTTAAGCTTAACTCCTCGGTACTAAATGGTTTGGTGATATAATCGTCGCAACCTATTTGAAATCCTTTTATCAAATCATCTTTATGATTTTTAGCCGTAACAAAAATTATGGGGACTTCCCTATTGCGTTGCCTAATCTCGGTAGCCAGTGTAAAACCGTCTTTGTGCGGCATCATCACATCCAAAATAACCAAACTGTAGTGACCTGCATTGAAC
>CBETNY010000075.1:0-6993 GCA_965537275.1 uncultured bacterium
TGCTGTTCGGCCCGGTTAATCTTGTTGACTGCCAAAGGATTTTTAGGATAGAGATGCTTTGCGCGGTGATACATATCGATGGCTTGCTGAAATTTTTGCTCTTTTACAAGCGCATCCCCCTTTTGTATCGCCAGTTTATAATTTTGTTGTTTTGCTTTTTCACGGGCAAGGCGCTCCTTGATTTCAGCAACTTTAGTTTTTGCATAATTGTCATCCGGGACAAGTTTCAGTGCGTTTCGATAAACACGCAGTGCCTCTTCCAACCGTTCGTTTTCCAAAAAAGCATCGGCATGATCAATAATGTTGTAATATTTCTCTTGGTCGTTTTCTCCGGCTTTAAGCTGCTGAACAATTTCTTTAATCTTTTCCGTAGCCAGGGCATCATTGGCTTTCAATCGCAAAGCCATTTGGTAATAAGCTTTGGCATCGAGCAGCTGATGTTTTTTCAAGAGTGCCTCTGCTTTGGTCATCGCCTCCTGATAGGTCTTAGCCTGCTGCGCTACCAGCGGAACTTCAGGCATCAACATGGCCATAGTCAGAAAAAGACTGAAAAGTACTAATGAAAACGTTCCTTTGGTTAACATAGGCTTGAAAGAGTTCATTACGTAAACGCTGAATCAAATAATTTATTTTACATGACTAATCATGCCATCTTTTATCAGAAACTGCCGGTCGGTCATCGCCGCCAGCTCCATATTATGGGTAACAATGACAAAAGTTTGGTTGAACTTTTGTCGAAAATCAAAAAAAAGCCGGTGCAAATCGTCCGAGGCTTTTGAATCGAGGTTACCACTGGGTTCGTCAGCAAATACGACAGCAGGAGCGTTCACCAATGCCCTGGCCACCGCTATACGCTGCTGTTCACCTCCCGACAAGGCATCGGGCTTATGTCCGGCACGCGCACTCAACCCCACCAAATCGAGCAATTCGAAGGCACGCTTTTCAGCTTGTCGCTTTGTTTTACCCGCAATAAAAGCAGGGATACAGATATTCTCAAGCGCTGTAAATTCAGGCAACAAATGATGAAACTGAAAAACAAACCCGATATTCCGGTTACGAAAAGACGACCGTTTTTTATCATTGAGTTTTCCCACTTCGGTACCGGCAATACGAACCAACCCCTGATCGGCCTGCTCGATGGTTCCTAGTATTTGCAACAAGGTTGATTTTCCGGCACCCGAAGCCCCCGTAATGGAAACCAATTCACCCGGGTTAATCTTCAGGTCGATGCCTTTTAATACCTCTACCTTTCCAAACGACTTATGAATATTTTCTGCAACGACCATTTTTTTCAATTGATAGCAAAGATATAAAAAGAGGCCAATTGAAAAACCGGGGTTCTTCAAAAAACATTTTCCGTATCAGCACGCTACGAAATATTCGTTCATGAGCATCAAAAAAAAGAAAAATAGTACTTTTGCAGCCTTATTTTAAAACAAATCAAGCATGGAACTTTCAAAAGAAAATTTAATTGATGCCATTTCACAAGTTGGACACCCCTCCATCAATTTTTCGTTGGTTGAGCTGGGCATTATTCAGGATATTCAAGTCGTTGACAAAACCGTAAAACTTACTTTTGTCTTTCCCTTTCCCAATATCCCCATTGCCGATGTACTCATCAACTCGGTAAAAGATCCGCTTAGCGCATTCGGGTACGACCTGGAATATGAAATCCGGGTAATGACCGAAGACGAAAAAGCACGGTTTTTAGACCTGGAAGCAAAAGGTTGGAAAGGTTAAGGCTTAATCCTTAAATTTCCATGTTCACATCCCAATTCTCAAGAATTTCTTTCACTTTTTTAATGTACAACCCACCCAACGCACCATCGACAATACGGTGATCGTACGCCAAAGATAAAATCATGATGTGACGGATGGCAATGACATCGCCCTGGGGTGTTTCCAACACTACCGGCTTTTTACGGATGCCACCCACACCCAGGATAGCCACCTGTGGTTGGTTAATGACCGGTGTACCTGTCAGGCTGTCGAACGTACCAAAATTGGTCATGGTAAAGGTACCTCCCTGGATATCGTCGGGGCTTAAGGCGTTGGAACGGGCTTTTTTGGCCAGATCATTCACCGATTTCACTACCCCCAGCAAACTCTTCTCATCCACCTGCTTAATGACGGGAACAATCAGGTTTCCATTGGGCAATGCGGTAGCCATGCCAATGTTAATATTTTTACGATAAATAATGTTGTAACCATCCACCGACGCATTAATTTGGGGAAATTCGCGCAAAGCCTGGGCAGCAGCATGGATAAAAACAGGCGTAAAGGTTACTTTTTGGCCCTCTTTTTTCAAGAAAGCATCTTTCACACGGTTACGCCAATTCACCACATTGGTGACATCTACATCAATAAAAGAGGTGACATGCGGCGACACTTTTTTAGACATCACCATATGGTCGGCAATCATTTTGCGCATACGGTCCATTTCAACCACCTGGTCACCGGTTTCAGTATTGACCGGGGGTAATTTCATTTCGGGAGTTGAACTTTTGGCCGCAGCTGGCTGGGCATCAGCTTTTGCCGGTGCTACTACTTGCGCTCCTGAGTTTCTCTTTTCGAGATAAGCCAACACATCGCGTTTGGTGACACGTCCCTCCTTACCACTGCCGGGTATTTGATCAAGTTCAGCTACCGTCAACCCTTCGGTTTTGGCAATACTTTTTACCAGCGGAGAATAAAAACGCTTCGACTGAGTAAAATCAGCAGGACTTGATGCTTCCTGTGAATTTTTATCGGCAGAAGCCTTTGTATCAATCACTTCAGCGCCGGGAATGGCTTGGAGCACTTCTGTGGAAACCTCTTCGTCCGATGCATCCTCCTCGTCATCATCATCGGCTTCTACCAAAGCAATCACCTCACCCACGGCCACCACATCACCTTCCTGATAGAGGGTTTTTACCAATTTACCCTCGACAGGACTGGGGATTTCGGAATCAACCTTGTCGGTGGCAATTTCAACAATGGCATCATCTTCTTCCAGTTGATCGCCCTCCACCTTAAGCCATTTTGTAATCGTTGCTTCTATAATACTTTCGCCCATCTTGGGCATAATAATTTCAAATTTTGCCATTTTAATATGATTTTCAAGGCTTTATGCTTTTACAAAGCATCTGAATAAGCCTGGTTTTTGCACGCACAAAAATAATAAAAATATTAATAATTCAGACCAATTCTAAATAAATAGTTTATACACCCATTGGCGGTGGAGTGAACAGGGTAAAAAAGGGCCATTTGTTAACAAATTGGAAAATTTTTCAACATTTAGGGCGACGAAAATAGGGTGTATTGGATTATTCTTATTTTTGTGTGTTAATCCAAATTAATAAATGTAAGCCCATGGAAGGACAAGAAAAACAGGAACGAAGGGAAGACATCTTTTCAAAAGCGGTTCGTGCCGGAAAGAGAACCTACTTTTTTGATGTAAAAGCCACGCGTAACAATCAGTATTATTTAACCATTACCGAGAGCAAGCGCAGGTTCACCAACGAAGAAGGAAAATTTGTGTATGAAAAACACAAACTTTTTCTTTACCGTGAAGATTTTGAGAAATTTGTCAAAGGCTTGGATGCAGCCATCCGTTTTATTGAAACCGGAGAAACGCCCGGGGAAGAGGAAAAAGTCCATAAAAATTTTGACCCCGAAGGAAAATTAGAAGTAGACCTTAATTTTGAAGATTTAGCCAAAGATATGGATCCGTAAACCGTTGTGGATTTACGCTATAAGTCTGCTATTTAATACAGAGAAACAGTTTATGGTTTTTTGGTGTTGAAAACTTACCATCAACCGGGCAACAGGCAGGGCTAAAAAAGAATAACTTTGTACACCATCTAAAACAGGATTTGAATAGTATTATGGGAAAAACGATCGCCATTACCAATCAAAAAGGAGGGGTGGGTAAAACCACTACCGCCATTAGTCTGGCAGCAAGTTTGGCTGTACTCGAGTACAAGACCTTGCTTATTGATGCCGACCCGCAGGCCAATGCTACCTCGGGAATAGGATTTGACCCAAAAAACATTCAAACCAGTATTTATGAATGCTTAGTTGATGAAACGCCTCCGCGAAACGTCATCCTGCACACCCAAACCCCCCACCTCGATTTGCTTCCTGCCCACATTGATTTGGTAGGGGCCGAAATTGAGATTATTAACCTGCCCGACCGTGAACAAATGATGCGAAGGGCGGTGGATCAAATCAGAGACGATTACGATTTTATTATTATCGATTGTTCCCCATCGTTGGGACTTATTACGGTGAATGCCCTCACGGCTTCCGATTCAGTCATCATCCCTGTTCAATGCGAATATTTTGCTTTGGAAGGATTGGGAAAACTGTTGAACACCATTAAAATCGTTCAAAGCAACCTGAACCCGAACCTGGATATCGAAGGCATCCTTCTAACCATGTTCGACATCCGGTTGCGCCTTTCCAAACAGGTGGTCGAGGAGGTAAAAACCCATTTCCAACAATTGGTATTCGACACCATCATTAACAGAAACACCCGTTTGAGTGAGGCCCCGAGCTTTGGACAATCCATTATTATGCATGATGCTTCCAGTACAGGTGCCATAAATTACCTGAATTTTGCCCGTGAATTGTTGCAAAAAAACAATATGACGAGCATGAAAAACGAAAATAAAAAAATAAGCATACCGGATAAAGATGAGTAAGAAACCGACCAAAAGAGCATTAGGAAGAGGATTGGATGCAATATTAAGCAGTCCGGATACCGATATTACCTCACAGGATATTTCGGGAAATTATGTGGCGGGCGCCATTGCCGAAATCAGAATTGACCAAATAGAAGCCAACCCGTTTCAACCCCGAACCGATTTTGATGAGATGATGCTTCGCGAACTTACCGAATCGATCAAGGCACAGGGCGTGATACAACCTGTAACGGTTCGTAAAATGGGGCGCGATCAATATCAGCTAATTGCCGGTGAAAGAAGATTGAAAGCATCCTCTTTGGCCGGTCTCGACAGAATCCCGGCTTTCATCAGGGTAGCCAACGACGAGCAAATGCTTGAGATGGCCCTCATCGAAAACATTCACCGTCAGGATTTAAACGCCATCGAGGTGGCCATTAGCTATAAACGATTGATGGAAGAATGCCAACTTACCCAGGAAAAACTGAGTGAAAAAGTGGGTAAAAACCGATCGACCATCACCAATTTCCTCCGTCTTTTAAAACTGCCGCCGGCCATTCAAATCGCTCTGCGCGACGCATCCATCACCATGGGGCATGCCCGGGCGCTCATCAGCATTGAAGAGGAAGAAAAACAACTCCAAATTTTAAAACAAATTATTGCCGATGGCCTCAGTGTTCGCCAGGTAGAAGCCCTGGTACGCCAGACAAATCAGCCTAAGGCCAAAAAGAAACCATCTGGCACCTCTGAAATTCCTGAAAAGTACAAAACCATTCCTTCACGATTAAGTCAAAGTTTAGGTACTAAAGTGCGCCTGAAAAGAAATCAAAAAGGGGAAGGAAATATTGTCATTACCTTCAAAGATGATCACGAACTCGACCAAATCATTTCTTATTTTGAGAAAGAATGACAACTTCATAAAAGTATCCGGTAAAATAGTGTTGAGCCTGCTACTTCTTGTACTGACGGCCATTCCCGCAACTTATGCCCAACCAAAACAGGGCAAAAAGCAGAAAAAGACAGAAAAAAAAATACTTCCACGTTCGCCAAAAAAAGCCATGCTCATGGCTTTGGTTCCCGGAATGGGACAGGCTTATAATCACAAATATTGGAAAATGCCCTTTGTGTATGCCGGTTTTGGCGTCATTGGCTACTTTGCCATCACCAACCAAAACGAATACACCAAATATAGTACGGCTTACACTTGCAAAGTAACCGATGCCCAATGCACCAACCCTATTGCATTAAAATATAATGAAAGCACCTTGCTAACCATTCGTAACTACTACCGGCGAAACACGCAGCTGTCGTACATCATCATGGGTGCATGGTATTTGTTGCAGGCCATTGATGCCAACGTGGACGCCCATTTATCGCATTGGGATATTTCAGACAACCTCTCGGTGGACCTGCGACCGGTCGTAGGCCCGGTTCCGCAGCAGCCGACCACCCTTTACAAAGGAATCCAGTTGCACTTCTCTTTTTAAATCACAACCTCAAAATCATCACCCATGAAAAAAATTTCACTTCTATTCCTACTCCTGATGCCGGGCATCTTTGCCATGGCCCAACAGAAAAAACCACTGGACCATTCGGTTTACGACCATTGGAAAGACCTGAAAAACACGGTTATTTCTCAAAACGGACAATTTGCAGCTTACGAAATTGACCCTCAAGAGGGCGATGGATGGGTTTACCTGTACAACATCCGGAAAAACCAACTCGACTCAATGCCTCGAGGTATTCAACCTACCTTCACGGCAGATGGCCGGTTGTTGGTATACCGCATCAAACCTGTTTTCGACAGCGTTCGTAAAATGCAGCGCAAAAAGGTAAAGAAAAACAAACTACCCAAAGATTCCATCGCATTTTGGAATACAGAAACCCTCCGGGTTACCAAACTCGGTCAAATCAGTAAAGTTCTTATCCCCAAAGAAGGCGGCCATTGGGTGGCAACACTCTTAAAAAAAGAAACCCGTAAAAAGAAAATCAACCAGGACAAAAAAAACCAAGACAAGACAGAGAAAACAAAAGCCAAAAAACCATTGAAACCCGAAGGAAGTAAGTTAATCCTCTTCGATGCGTTAAATGGCGATTCAGCAGTTTTTGACAATGTGAGTCAGGTGGCGCTTTCAGACAACGGCCAAAGCTGCGCCTTTGTTCAGCACCCCACCGACACCATCAAACGGATTGAGATAAAAGTTTTTAACACACAATCGAAGATTGCCCGGTTGATTTTTAATGCCAGGGGAAGTTCCAAAAATATCAGCCTTGACCGCACAGGAAACCTGTTGGCTTTTACCTATTCGGACGACACAGTGAAAAACAA
>CBETNY010000076.1:0-6912 GCA_965537275.1 uncultured bacterium
CTACAAAAAGGCCAACGTCCTGTCGGGAGGTGAAAAAATGCGGTGCATGATTGCCAGGATGATGATGAAAGATGCCAATGTTCTGGTACTGGACACACCCACCAATCACCTCGACCTGGAATCGATCCAAGCCTTCAACAACACCCTGATGAATTTTCCGGGAAATGTGTTCCAACTTCGCGACAAACTTTATCAGGAATAGAGAAGCCGGTGATTGACTTTTTATGGGCATTCACCCATCAGCGTGTTAACGCTGAACGGTAGCATTTTCCATGAGTACCGGATAAAAATAACCCGATCCGAGGTCTTTGTTTAAGGTGATGGTACCTTCAAAGGTAACCACCATACCCTGACTGAGTTCAGCCTGCGTGGTGACTGTTAAATCGAACTGCCCCTGATAGTCGGTACCATCCTGGATATGCACCCAGTTTTTACCCAGAATTTCAGGATTGTATTTGGTAATTTTGCCTTTGATGCGAACCTTTTTGCCCTGATATTTTTCTTTGTGAGCATACAATTCAGCAATAGTGATGCCCCCTTTTGCAGGCGCAATGTTTACCTTATTCTTTACAATTTTCGGTTTAGGAGCCTCTTGGCTGGAAAGGCTTGTCACAGCTCCTTGAGCGGTACCAGCCACCTGAAAGTGTTGTACCAAATAAAGCAACGAAAATCCCGGTTTAACTCCTGACTGTGAAAATCACGCATTTCGAGCCCCTGTTCAAATTGTAACGTTTGTCCCTTTTGGATGTCACTTTTAGAGATGGCAATCCAATACACCTGACCCGACACATCCATTTGGCAATAGGTGTAGTTGTTGGTTTGTAACACATCCAACACTTTTCCGCTGACGTTTAGCACCGGAGTTTTCTTATGGGAGAGTGTACGCTCTACTTTGACTTTTTTCTCTTTAACACCCTGATTGCATGCATTCAATCCGGCAAAAGCCAAAAAGGCAAAAAGGATAAAAATACCCTTATAATTTCGATTCATTTTATATATTTTTAATTGGTTATCAAATTAAATGATGGCTGGTGATTTACATTTTCTTTTCCACCAAATTCATTCAGGCCCTAAAATGGTTGTTCTATTCTGTAAACCAGAATCACTGAATTTAATGAAATGGGTTATCAGCCCTATTTTATCATCCAAGCATTGAAAATGTTGTCAACGGAAGCTTACCGCATATCCTCGATATCAAAATCTTTAAACTGCTTTTTATCCAGTGTAAAAGTATTTTCGGGTAAGGTAAGATTGGCCTTCAAATGCGAAAGGCTGATGGTATAAACATTTCCATCCCTGGCATATAGCGAGAAACTCTTAAGCAACGATTGTGATGCATTTACTTTGACCACAATTTTTTCATAGGTTGTTTCCTTTTTATCGGTGAGGACAATGGTTCGCAACGAACTTTTACGAGCTCCTTTTACCCTTTCATACCGGGCTTTATATTTTAAATATTTCGAAAGAATTTTACTGGGCGAACCGCTCAATAAATCAGTGGTATCAATCTCATTAATGGTTCCGCTTTTCGATTTAAGATATAAATTCCATTGGATTTGACCATCTGAAATAATCACCGCCTCGGGTGTTTCAACCCGATATTTTTTGTCTTGAACAAAAATCAAACCCGTTTTTTTTTCGTGAATATTCATCTCCTGATTATCCATCCGATAGGAGAAATCAGCTTTAAAATTTTTATAGGTAGTCATTTTATCCAACACCTTCTTCAGCAGCCCGTTTGCATTGTTTTGGGCTTGTACACCACCGGCAAACAGAAGCGTTGCCAGGATCATCATCTTCAATTTCATTCGTTCAATTTTATGTTATAAGTTATTATTTTGTTTACTATTATCGTTTAAATCCTTCAAAAACTGTTCCAAAGCCATTTCGTTGGCCACACGCACTTCACGGGCCTTACTTCCTTCGAATGGACCTACAATTCCGGCGGCTTCCAGCTGATCGATAATCCTGCCGGCCCGGTTATAGCCCAGTTTTAATTTTCGTTGCAACAACGAAGTAGAGCCTTGCTGTGTCTGCACGATAATCCGGGCTGCATCTTCAAAAAGCTCGTCACGTTCATTCATATCCACCTCGCCCACCGCATCTTTTTCTTCGTCGTAATATTCGGGCAAATGTAAGGCATCCGGATAAGCCCTTTGCTGTCCAATGTAATCGGTCACCCTTTCCACTTCATCCGTATCAATAAATGCACATTGCAGACGAATTAAATCGCTTCCGGTGGACATGAGCATATCGCCGCGGCCCACTAACTGGTCGGCACCACTGCTATCTAAAATGGTACGCGAATCAACTTTTTGAATCACACGATAGGCGATACGGGCCGGAAAGTTGGCTTTAATGGTACCGGTAATAATATTTACGGAGGGCCGTTGGGTAGCAATAATCAGATGAATCCCCACGGCACGGGCCAGCTGAGCCAACCGCGTGATAGGACTCTCCACCTCTTTCCCCGCAGTCATGATTAAATCGGCAAACTCGTCCACCACCAGCACCAAATAAGGCAAAAAGCGGTGCCCATGGTTGGGATTGAGTTTACGGGCAATAAATTTCCGGTTATACTCTTTGATGTTTCTTACCTGAGCATCTTTCAGCAATTCGTAACGATTATCCATTTCGATACTCAGCGAATTAAGCGTACGAACCACTTTGCGTGTATCGGTGATGATGGCTTCCTCCGAATCGGGCAGTTTTGCCAGATAATGCCGTTCGATACGCGAATACAGTGTCAATTCCACTTTTTTGGGATCAACCATCACAAATTTCAATTCTGCCGGATGTTTTTTATACAAAAGGGAGGCAATGATGGCATTTAAGCCCACCGATTTTCCCTGACCGGTGGCACCCGCCATAAGGATATGCGGCATTTTTGCCAAATCAACCACATAACTCTCATTGGAGATGGTTTTGCCCAACGCAATGGGCAATTCCATTTTATTGTGCTGAAATTTTTGTGATTCCAGTACCGAACGCATGGATACAATGGTGGGATTTTTATTGGGAACCTCAATACCCACCGTTCCTTTTCCGGGAATGGGGGCAATAATGCGTATCCCTTTGGCTGCCAAACTCAGCGCAATATCATCTTCAAGATTCCTGATTTTGGCAATCCGAATTCCCGGTGCAGGTACAATCTCGTAAAGCGTGACAGCCGGCCCGATGGTTGCCTTAATTTTGGTTATCCCAATGGAATAATGGTCGAGTGTATCGACAATTTTTTGTTTATTGGCTTCCAATTCCTGATGATCAACCTTCACATCGTCATCATAATGGTTGAGTAAATCAAGTGGAGGAATCTTAAAATCAGGCAAATCAAGTGTGGGGTCAAATTCGGTGTCCAGCCCTTTGTGTTCACCGGGCACAACTTTTGCTTTTGTTTCCTGTTTAGGCGCTTCAATGGTAAACTCAAGCTCATTTGCCGGTGAATCAGAAGCGGAAGCTTCGGGCTCCAACACAGGCGACTCCTGGGTTGGTTTTAAATGATTTGCCTCCATGGGAGTAGATACAGGCTTGGGTTTTATCCCCTCCTCTTCCTTAACGGCAAATTCCACCGTATTGTATTTGTCTTCAGAATGTACCGAAGACATTTTGGATGCCGGATCCTCCTCGATTGAATCCTTGTCTGTTTTCTTTCGCTTAAAAGTAAATTGATAATGAATCAGCACCAGGATAGCGGGAATAAAAATCAGCAAAAAGATAAGCCCCAATTTCCCAATCAGGGTTACCAGCCAGCCATCCAGACTATGCCCCACCAAACCGCCAAAAATATTATCGGGATGCTCCGTAAAAATCATGGCAAGGGTCATGGGAAGCCATAAAAATGACAGTAAAACAAAGCGGACATAAGACCATACCGAAAGAATTTTCAAACGGGTCATCATTCTTAATCCCCATTCAAAAATCAAAAAGGCAAAGCCAAAAGCTCCGATTCCGAATGTATTCAGCACCAGCCATTTCGACAAAAAGGCACCGACGTTACCCGTCCAATTGTGCACCAGTTGGGCATGATCGTTAAAATAGTGTCCCAACCCCAACTGTTGCGATAAAATATTGGAAGGATTGCTGTCGAACCAATTAAAGAAAAAGGAAACAAAAGCCAATGCCAGATAAAAGGAAACCAGAATCATAAAAAAGCCGGCAGCCCTTACCCAACGAGGATCAATCGGTTTTGAAACTTTTTTAGCCGCTTTCACCGGCTTCTTCCTATTTTTCAGACTCTTGTCATTTTTCTTGACAGAAGATTTTTTATCTTCTTTCCGTTTATTGGTTTTCAGCTTATTACTTTTTGGGGGCATGGATTTTAATTTGAAACAAAAATAACAAATCTGAGCTTTTATCACTTAAATTCGATGGGCTTTCCATCTGCCGGACTTTAAATAGATGAAGGAGAGCAGGCTCATTAAAAAACCATAAAGCCACTCAGCGGTCCAGGCCATGTTGACATCAACATGCCACACTTTTATAATGGTATAGGTATAAATCAGATACAAGCTTAACACAACCAATTCTATTACCAGAGAGACATTGGTTTTTCCCGTTCCGGAGACCCCGCTAAAAAAGATAAATCCCACCGAAAGCAAAAGTGCCCCAATGCTCACCACCCTTAACACCGGTATTCCCATGGCAATTAATTCGGGCTTATTGGTATAAATTTCCAGTACCAATCGCGGGAAAGCGGCGCCAAACGAAACAATCACCACAACAGCAAAAAAACAAAGCGCCACAATTCTGTAAATCAGCTTCATCACCTCTTCGCTACGCCCTTCGCCAATTAAAAAGCTCACCAAAGTATTCGAGGCAGTGGCAAAGCCCCAAATGGGCACCATCAACAACACATACACACTACGTATAATATTGGAAACTGCCAGGGCACTTTTCCCGATCTTTTCGACCAAAAGAAAAAAGATAAACCAAACCGACAGCGAAACAAACTGTTGTATCATCGTCGGAAAGGCTACTTTGAGAATGCGAACCATTCGTTCCCATTTCAAATTCCAGTGCCGGAACAAATCATAATCGCTCAATCGAACATACAATCGGGTATACACCATGAAATAAACCATGGCTGTGGCTTCGGCAATGGTTGATGCCAGGGCAGCACCGGCAATGCCCATTTGGGGGAAACCCGCTTTCCCGAAAATCAACAAATAATCGAGCAGGATATTCACCACCGCCAATACAAAAGTGGTATAGGTAATGACTTTGGTTCTGCCCAGTCCCACATAAAACGACCGGAAGCTCACATTGACAAAAGCAAAAAAGATTCCAAACGAACGATACGCCAGGAACACCAGGCTAGCTTCATAAATTTCTTTTGACTTGACGCCATAGCCCAATATGGGCACTGCTCCAAAGCGAAGCAGTAAAAAGGCCAACAGAGCCATTCCCAAAAGGAACAAAAGCGAATGGTTGACCACCACGCCGATTTCTTTCAGTTTCTTTTCGCCGAACCTTCGGGCAACAATAATCTGTTCGCCCATCCCGAAACCCAGCGCCAGCATAAAAACTGCCAGATAAAACAGGCCGCCCAATGCACCTGCGCCCAAAGCTACTTCACCAACCCTGCCTAAAAAGGCCGTGTCGGTAAAATTAATCAGGTTCTGCGCCACACTTCCCAAAATAATGGGATAGGCGATTTGCCATATACGTTTATATGAAATTGATGAATCCATTGAAAGCGCAAAAGTAAAAGAAATGCACCTGGACTTTAAGGTTACCGCAACATTTTTAAGACCCGGTTAGCGCAAAAGCATTTGCTCCTGTCTGGACGTGATAAACCAATGAATAAACCGCTGAAAAACCTTCGGTAGAAACCAACTCCTCAGCATACAAGCTGCCATCGGGTTTCCGGAATATCGTATGACGCTTGGGAGGAATCGTCCCCCTTTGTTGATAACCAGGCATTTTTATTTAGATTAATTTTAAATTGATTACAAAAGTACGGAAAACATTCATGCAAAACAATGGCTAATGCTTGAATTCACCCCCACAATGCTTACAGAATCGCGCATCGGCATCGTTATCCAAACCACAGTGGGGGCAATGTTTTGACGGGGTTGGTTTACTGTTTTTCATCAACGAGGAAGTTACCACTCCCGTGGGCACGGCAATTACCGCATATCCAATCAGCATGAGTACCACCGAAAGGAGTTTCCCCAGATTGGTTTGCGGGGCAATATCTCCATAACCCACTGTTGTAATGGTCACCACGGCCCAGTAGATACTTTCGGGGATGCTGGAAAATCCATGTTCGGGACCTTCGATAATAAACATCAGGGTACCCACCACAAACACGATACTCACCACGGCTACCAGGAAAACCACAATCTTTTGATGACTTTCTTTTAGGGCAATGCCAATCATATTGCCTGCTTTGGAATAGGAAGGCAGATTGAGCACACGGAAAATTCTGATAAACCGCAAACTACGGATAATCGCCAGACTGTGCTTCACGGCAAAGAACAATCCCAGATAGGTGGGCAGAAGTGAAAGCAAATCGATAAATCCGTAAAAGCTGAAGATGTATTTCCAGGGTTTGCGGAGCACCCAAATACGGATAGCATACTCCAAACTAAAGAGCACGGTAACCACCCATTCGGAGATACTGAAAAAAGGCGAATATTTTTCCGAAAACTGCGGAACCGTCTCAAGCATCACACTGATGATGCTAAACAAAATAACCAGCAACAACGTCAGGTCGAAAGCTTTACCGGCAAAGGTATCGGTACCGAAAATAACCTCGTTGAGTGTCGATTTTACATTTTGGATGCGTTTGTTTTCCGCCATTGTCTTTAAAATAAATAAATCCTACTGATGAAGCATTTTTCAAAAGTAAACAAATCAATAGTTTCTCCAAAAATAAAAAAACAGGATGCTGAAATTGAATCGTATACA
>CBETNY010000077.1:0-6871 GCA_965537275.1 uncultured bacterium
TCGTTGAATCTTATACGATTTATACTATACCCATTCTCTTTTTGAGAAGAAGAAACTACTTTCAATTTGTGCATTTTCATCACTGTCGGAACCATGAACAGCATTGGCCTCAATACTGGTTCCATACATGGCTCTGATGCTTCCTTCAGCGGCATCTGCTGGATTGGTAGCGCCAATAAAATCGCGATAAGCTTGAACTGCATTTTCTTTTTCAAGAACAGCAGCAATGATGGGGCCTGACGACATAAAA
Organism: uncultured bacterium; assembly: GCA_965537275.1. Taxonomy (GTDB): domain Bacteria; phylum Bacteroidota; class Bacteroidia; order Bacteroidales; family F082; genus Sulfidibacterium. The sequence continues at coordinate 251 of CBETNY010000077.1, forward strand.
TCGGTCAAACCGTTATAAAAGGGGCGTTCTTTATGAACAGCATAAAAAACTTCAGCCTCTGCTTTGCTCAATCGGGTTAATTTTAATGCTTTAATTTTAAAACCTCCTGCAATAATTTTAGCGAGGATATCACCCATATAGCCTTTTTCCATGGCGGTGGGCTTAATCATTGTAAAAGTAATGTTTGTTGCCATTATATCAATGTGTTTAATTTTTGGCAAAAGTAAAATTTTATTGTTTGCTTCTTAATGGTATGATCGATTAATTTTGGACACCCGGGTGGTTTTCCATTTAGGTTCGTTATGATGGCCCTTATATTTTGGCTGATCAAGGCATTGACAGGGTTGGTGGGTTTGTAAAGAAACGGAATCCCAATGGATTGTAAATTAAGAAGTTTTATGAAGGCTATGCAGGTTTTCTTCCGTGGAATCATTACCTTTGCATCCTTATAAATATTTGTATATTCGATGTTTGATAAAAATAAAGTAAAGAGCATCAGCAATTTATTGGCTGATTCCAAAAAAATAATTCTTGTTAGTCATAAAAATCCCGATGGGGATACCTTGGGGGCCTCCTTGGCGATGTTTCATTTTCTTAAATCCAAAGGTCACCAGGTTGACACTATTGTCCCCAATCATTATCCTGCTTTTTATGCCTGGATGCCTGGAATTGAAGAAATGCATGTATTTGAAAGTCATGCTAAGGAAGTAAAAGGGCTGATACGGGATGCCGATTTGATTTTTTGTCTTGATTTTAATGACATGAGCCGGACGGGAAATTTGGCTGCTGAGCTGTTAAAATCGGAGGCCGTGAAAATTATGATTGATCACCATTTGGCTCCATCCGACGAATTTGATTATGTATTTTCAGAGATTAATACCTCATCTACCGGTGAATTGGTTTATGAGTTTATCGCCGATATGGGTGAAATAAATCGCCTTGGGTTGAATGAATCCCTGGCGCTTTATACTTGTATCATGACCGATACAGGCTCTTTCAGTTTCTCGTGTAATCGTCCGCGTACCTATGAAATTATTGCCGATTTGGTGCGACGGGGTGTTGATGCAGCCAAGGTGCATAAATTGGTGTATGATACCTTTTCCGAAAATCGTTTGCGGTTGCTGGGTTATGCTTTAAGCAGCAAAATGGAGGTTTGGAAAGAATGGCATGCTGCAGCCATTCACTTAAATAAAGAGGATCTAAAACGTTTTGATTACCAGGTGGGTGATACCGAGGGTGTGGTCAATTATCCCTTATCCATGGCTGATGTCAATTTGTCAATTTTGTTGACAGAAAAAGATGATTTGATAAGAATATCCTTTAGGTCAAAAGGGAGTTTTGATGTGAACCAATTTGCCCGGACACATTTTAGCGGAGGCGGACACCGGAACGCCGCGGGAGGAAATTCATCACTTTCCATGCCGGATACTTTACAAAAGTTAAAGGAGATATTGTCAGGCTATCGTGAGTCTTTAGATTATACGTTGAGTTTATGATAAAATGGAAATCTGTTTTAATGGTTGTTTTGCTCCCCGGATTGTTGGTTTCATGTGCAGGTAATGGTAGTCACGAAAATCAGCCTTCCAAAAAGTATGATGAGAAAGCACTCATTGAGATAAACAAAACGCTGTTGCATCAAGAGCGTGATAGTATTGATGCCTATATTGCCCGGCATGGTTTGCATATGCACACATCATCCACAGGTTTACGCTATGTAATTACCCATCAGGGTCATGGGCAGCAGGCCAAAAAAGGGAAAGTGGCAGTCATTCGTTATACATTAAGTCTGTTAAACGGTAAAGTAATCGCTTCATCAAAGCGAAATGGTTTGAAATCTTTTGAAATTGGTCATGGGGGTGTCGAAAATGGCCTGGAAGAAGGAATTCTTTTGTTAAAAGTTGGCGATAAAGCCAAATTCATATTACCTTCGCACCTTGCTTACGGTTTGTCGGGCGATGGAGATAAAGTTCCGCCTCATAGTCCGTTGGTTTACGATATAGAGTTCGTTCAAATAAATTAAATATCTAAAAATGAAAAAATTATTATTAGTTGCCTTTACAGGTATTTTGGCTGGTTTCTTCATGGTTTCATGTAGCCAGCAGGGTAAACATCCCGGATTTAAAAAGACCGATTCGGGGCTTTATTACAAATTCCATCACCAGAGTGGTGATACAACGCAACCTAAACTTTCGGAGTATGCTGAGGTTGAGATGGTTTATGGTACACCGGATTCGGTACTGTTTGATAGCCGTAAGCTTCCTGATGCCCAAAGACCAATGAAAATTCCCATGATTAAATCTATTTACAAAGGGGATATTTATGAAGGTATTTCCATGATGCATGTGGGCGATAGCGCAACCTTTGAGTGTAATGCCGATTCGGTATTTAAAAAATTGTTTCGCATGCAGAAATTACCTGCATTTGTTGATTCTACAGAGGATGTTTATTTCTCCATTAAATTGGTTGGCGTAAAAACACTGCAGCAAATGCAAGCAGAGCAGAGCGCTAAAATGATTAAACTTCAGAACCAGGAAGATAAAGAAAGAGAAGCTTATTTAGTAGCCAAAAAAATTACCACCAAACCAACGGCAAGCGGATTAATCTTCATATCAAAGAAAGCGGGTCACGGACCTCATCCACAAGTTGGAGATAAGGTTTCGGTGCACTATACCGGTTATTTACTGAATGGTACCAAATTCGATAGTTCGGTGGATCGTGGGAAACCATTTGAATTTACTTTAGGCCAGCATCAGGTTATTGCCGGTTGGGACGAAGGAATTGCCAAATTGCGTAAAGGCGGCAAAGCAACCCTGATTATCCCTTCGGCTTTGGGATATGGCGCCCGAAACATGGGACCCATTCCACCCTTTTCTACTTTGGTTTTTGATGTTGAGTTAATCGATATTACTAAAGCAAAAAAATAGATTACCAAAAAGCTGAATAAAAAAAGCGGAAAGTCATTGGCCTTCCGCTTTTTTTTATTTTCATGAGCCGATTATCAGGAATCTTCGGGAAAATACTTCCGTATGATATTGGTTAACTCGATGGGTTTGTAAGGCTTGGTAAGATAATCATCCATTCCGGCATCTATACAATTGGCACGGTCGTGTTCCATGGCAAAAGCAGTAACGGCAATAATAACCACCGGTTTGTCGGTAGATATCTGATTTTCAATTTGTCTGATTTCTTTGCTCGCTTCAATTCCGTTCATCAAAGGCATTTGAATGTCCATCAGAATTAAGTCATAGTCGTTTTGTAAAAACATTTCTACCCCTTTTTTTCCGTTGGTGGCATGATCGATGTTGCAGTTTAATTTTTTTAATACGGCTTCGGCAAATTTTGCATTCAGCAAATTGTCTTCAACAATCAGTACTTTCAGGGGATTATTTGGCATCGTGCAATGGAATTTAAATAATTAAACGAAAATAGGTAAAAATTATAAATTAAAACAGTCGTTTATCGAATTAATCAATTTTTCTTTATTTAATGGTTTTGAAACATAGCCGCTGTATCCATTCTTAATCATTAACGGCTTCTTTTTATCCAATTCGGGGAAAGAGGAGAGGGCAAGAAAAGGCACTTTGCCGTACCCGGGGAACGACTGTGCTATTTTACTGATCCACACATGGGCATTGTGTTGCTCCTCAAAGTTGGTTTCCAGAATAATGAGTTCATAAAGAGACGATTGCTGAATGCTTTTTTCAAGGTATTGTAGTAGTTGTCGCCGGTTGATGGCAAAATCAATTTTCACGCTGGTGGGTAAAATTTTACGAATAAGCCAATTGTTCATTTCGTCTTTATCGATTACCAAAATACGGTTGAGAGGTTTGGCAAGGGTAGCAACCGGTTTGTTTGAGGTGGGTTGTGTACTGACTGCTTTCCGTACTTGTTCTTTTTTTTCGGGTAAGGGCTGGTTAAATGGAAGATAGATGCGAACGGTGGTGCCCACTGCTTTTTGTGATTCGAGTTCGATGGAACCACCCATGAGTTCCAACAATTGTTTTACCAGTGGTAACCCCAGGCCGGCTCCTTGATAGGTGGTTTTCGAATAGCCCAGACTTTGCCTGCGGAAAGGTTCGAAAATATCCGGAAGGTAGGCCTTATCAATCCCGATTCCCGTATCTTTTATTGTCCATACCACTTGTAAATTTTCATATTTCTGTTGGATTTTAATAAATCCCTCCTGGGTATATCGAATGGCGTTATCAATTAAGTTGGAAAGAATGTGGCGCAACGATTGTCCGTCTCCTGAGAAAACCGGAACCTCATCATCCTGATAAACAATTTTTATTCCTTTACTTTTCGCTTGAGGTTCGTAAGCAGCAATAATTTCTTTGGTGATTTGACTTAAGTTACAATTTTCGGGTTTGAGGTTGAAGGTTTTGGCTTCAATCAAACTAATATCAATGATGTTATTAAGCAAATGCATGAGCGATTCACCACTTTTCCGGATGTTTTCGCTGTAACTAAAAAGGTCTTCCTCTTCATTCATGGCAAATTCAGTTCCCAAAAGCGTGGAAAAACCCAGAATATCATTTAGGTTGGTACGTAAAGTGTGGCTGATATTGGAAAGTAAAATACTGTTTCTACGGCTTGCTTCATGGGATTCTTGCAAGGTCTTTTCCATGGCTTTTAAGCTAATGTCCAGTCCGGCAAGTTCATCACGAAGCTTTTTTATTTTTTCTTCTTTGAGTTCATCGGTATGCAGACTAAAAAATTCTAGCCGGTTTTTTAGTTGTTCAATCTCTTTGGAGAGTTTGTCTAACTTGGGAATGATTTTTTTTCGATATTTTTTTTTGTAACGCAGTCCCAAAAGAATGATGATAAACCATCCCAGCGAAATAAGCCAATACACATTCCCCGGTATTTCCTCAATGAAAAGCAAAGGACTTTTGAGTATCATGAAGGGAATCAACATACTAAAAGTAGAGTTTCTAAGGTGATTTGACAATTTCATGAGAAACGACTAATGTTTTGGTTTAACACATAGAAACAATTTTTCATTTTGGTTGGTGGCATACCTCTTTAGTTCTTTTACATGGACGAAATCATTTTTTTGGTCCAGTGCCGATACTTGAAATCCAACCGATTTCAAACGCTCAACATAATCAAGACCATAAATTCGCACGTGATCAAATTGCCCGAAATATTTTTCCCTTTCGGAAGCATTCGTGATGGAAAAATCCTCAAAGGTTTCTTTCAGGATGGGGGAGTAGGGGACTTGTAAAATGGCATGGCCACCGGGTTTCAATACCCTGAAAATTTCTTTCATGGCTTTCCGGTCTTCGGGAATATGTTCCAGAACATGGTTGCAGATTACCCAGTCAAATTGGGCTTCATCAAATGATAAATCAAGCAGATCGACACTTAAAATTTGATGACCGTAATAAAATCCTTCGGCATATTTTGTGGCCGGTAAGTAATCGAGCTTGCCGGCCTTTTTAAATTTCTTATACAAGGCAGGTTCGGGGGCAATATGAAGCAAACGATTTTCTTTGCTTAACAAGTCGGTTTCATATTTCAGGTATAGAAATATCATGCGATCGCGGTCGGTACTTAAGCAATAGGGACAGACATCATTTTCACGATAACCGCCACCAACAATTTTTTTTTCTTTCAATACGGGTAAATCAAAGCCACCGGGAAGCATTTTCCTGAAATGGTGTTCGCAGATGGGGCATTCATACCGGTTGCCCACATAGAGCCAATGTCTCCACCACAACCATATCTGTTTGATTTGAAAACCAAAAGAATCAGGGACAAGCTTTTTTATTGAACTTTTTAAGGTCATGGTTTTATTTTTTAAAGACTATTTTATTGCTGGCACCATGGGCGCTAAGTATTTGTAGAAGATAGGCGCCTGATGCCAGATTGGATATTTCAACAGGATAGGTGAGGCGTTGTCTGGCGATTACCCGGGTTGTTTTTTTGAACAGTTCCTGCCCGTTGATGTTTTGCAGGATAATGACAATATGTTGTGATTGAGTAAGTTCCAATTGAATCCGGAAGACTGTATGGGCAGGATTTGGGAAGACTGTAAACGATTTAACATCAGAAGCTTTTTTATTGGCCACCCCGGCTTCGGGATCATGACTTTCATACGCGCCGGCATCAAAATAGTCGTGAAAAGGTCGGTTACGGTTTAAGATGTCAAAGGTTACGCCTTCAGCACTTAAATCGGTTCCGAAGTTAACGGCCGGCGAATCGCCCTTGAGGTCGTAGTTTCCACTATTTGGAGCCACAAAATGAACCGCTTGGTTATCATTGGTTTTGAAATTATTGGATATTTCAAACCGGGATTCCGAAATGTTGTAATTGATAAAGGCACGGTCACCATTTTCATCAAATTTACCGGGTTCGGTAATCAAATTATTAATAATCCGGTTTTTAAAAATCTGCGTATTGGTCAGTGTGATACCAAATGATTTTGGATGAATGATGGTGTTGTTGTAGATACCCAGAATAGCCGCTTGTTCAGTGGTAACGGTTCCCACATAAATACCATGTTTGAGTTTGGAAGGGTCGCCCGGTTGGTAATTTGACCCGGCATTGACAATCAGGTTGTTAAAGATTTCCATATTTCCCAATCCAAAAACCTCAATTCCATCACCTTTACCGTCG
>CBETNY010000078.1:0-6869 GCA_965537275.1 uncultured bacterium
TCTACAGCATGAAGAAGGAGGAGTTTGTGGTGAAAAAAGGGCCCATCTTTGCCAATTTCATTTTGGCTGATGAAATTAACCGTTCGCCTGCCAAAGTGCAAAGTGCTTTGCTAGAAGCCATGCAGGAACGTCAGGTGACCATTGGGGAAAATACTTTTAAGCTGGAAGAACCGTTTTTGGTGATGGCCACGCAAAACCCCATCGAGCAGGAGGGGACTTATCCGCTGCCCGAAGCACAGGTGGATAGGTTTATGCTTAAGGTAGTCATCAACTATCCCAAAAAAGAGGAGGAAAAACAGATTCTTCGCCAAAATATCACCAACACTTTTGCAAAAACCAATACGGTATTAAAACCTGAAGATATTTTGAAAGCCCGTGCGTTGGTGCGTCAGATTTATCTCGACGAAAAAATTGAAAATTATATTACCGATATTGTGTTTGCTTCGCGTTATCCTGAAGACTACCGGCTGGGTAAATTTTCAGGCATGATTTCCTATGGTGCCTCTCCGCGTGCCAGCATTAATTTGGCTCTGGCCGCCAAAGCCCTGGCATTTATCAAAGGACGCGGTTATGTGATTCCTGAAGACATACGGGCCGTGGCACACGATGTGATGCGTCACCGGATTGGATTAACCTACGAAGCGGAAGCGGAAAACATTACTTCCGAAGACATTATCAAAGAAATCCTGAATTCGGTAGAAGTGCCGTAGACCGTATAAAAGTGTCCAGCCTTTTTTAAGGCCATACGAAATAAAGGAGTAATCGGGTGGGTAATAAAATAGAGAAAATTGGAAGCACAAGAATTATTTAAAAAGGTTCGTAAAATTGAAATCAAAACACGGGGTTTGTCCAGGCAAATTTTTTCGGGCGAATACCACAGTGTTTTTAAGGGGCGGGGTATGGCTTTTAGCGAAGTGCGCGAATACCAGTTTGGGGATGATATCCGAAACATCGACTGGAATGTAACCGCCCGTTTCAATCATCCTTTTGTGAAAATTTTTGAAGAGGAACGCGAACTCACCGTGATGTTGCTCATTGATGTGTCGGGCTCCAACCATTTCGGAACCCATCATCAGCTCAAAAAGGAACTGATTACCGAAATCGCGGCTGTGCTCTCTTTTTCGGCCATTCAAAATAACGATAAGGTTGGGGTGATTTTCTTTAGTGACCAAATCGAAAAATTCATTCCTCCTAAAAAAGGTTCCTCTCATATCCTTCGGATTATTAGAGAGTTGATTGAATTTGAGCCGGAAAACAAAGCCACTGATATTTCTGAAGCCTTACGCTACCTGACCAACGTGATTAAAAAGCGGGCTACGGCTTTTCTGATTTCCGATTTTATGGGAGAGGGTTTTGAAAAAGCAGTCCAAATAGCCAATCATAAACATGATTTGATTGCCTTACGGGTAACCGATGCACGCGAAATGTCTATCCCGGACGCAGGGCTGGTGCACATGGTTGATGCCGAAACAGGTGAAAAAAGGTGGATTGATACCGGAAACTCCCGCGTTCGCCGTCAGCTTAGCTATTGGGCACAACAGAAAAGCCGTGAGCTGGATACTTTGTTTTCGCGCCTTGGCGTAGATATGGTAAAGGTTTATACCGGAGAAGATTACATTAAACCACTGATGAAACTATTTCGAAAACGAGAGGCAAGAAATTAATATGCAAACAAAGGGAATAAAATATTTTATCGCAACAATCAGTCTGTTTTTGTTGATGCCGGCGATTCCGCTAGAGGCACAACAAGTACAAGCCTATGCCAGGCTCGATACTACTGCCATTAATATCGGCGATCAAATCGGCCTTACCCTGGGTATTGATTTGCCAAAGGGGTTTGACGTGCAATGGCCTGTATTGAATGATACGCTGGCACCTCATGTGGAGATCATCAGCCGGGGTAAAATCGATTCCATCCCGCAGCAGAATTTGTTGAAAATGCAACAAAAGTTGGTGATTACCTCCTTCGATTCGGGTACTTTCGATATCAAAGCTTTTGTTTTTCAATTTAAAAACAAAAAGGGTGGGCAGACTTTTAAAGCCAATACAAGCAACCTGACCCTTCAGGTTTATTCGCCTCAGGTTGATACAACCAAGGCCTTTAAACCCATTAAGGCGCCGGTTGCCGAACCTTATACCTTGGGAGAAATTTTGCCATGGGTTTTGTTGGTGTTGGCCCTGGTTGGTGGCGTTATTTTCTTGATCTGGTATCTTAAAAAGAGAAAAAACCATGAGCCGGTTTTTGCCCATAAGCCTAAACCTGTGCTTCCCCCACATGAGGAAGCCATTAAAAAGCTGGAAGAGTTGCGCTTGTCGCGATTGTGGCAGGCCGGCAAAGTGAAGGCCTATCATTCGGCCATTACCGATATTATGCGTCAGTACTTTACGCGCCGTTTTGGATTCGATGCGCTAGAAATGACATCGGATGAAGTGATGGAGAATTTGGAAGATAAGAAGGTGAATACCGACGCTTTACAAAAAATCAGGGAAGTCTTTCATCTGGCCGATTTGGTAAAATTTGCCAAAGCAGCGCCTACCCCTGTTGAAAATGATATAAGCCTGAACTACTGCATCGATTTTGTGAATGAAACCAAAGCCAATTTGACCGGTGGAGAAGTTGTTGACGATAAAAATGAGGAGGGAAAATAATGTTTGGTATTGATACATGGAGAAATCCGGATTATTTGTATTTGCTCTTGCTGATTCCGTTGTTGGCAGGATGGTATCTCTATCGCCACCGGAATAGTGCACCCGAATTTCGTTTTTCAGCCTTGGCTCCGTTTGACGGCCTGGCGCCTTCGCCAAAAGTATGGTTGCGTCACAGTTTGTTTGTGCTTCGCATGTTGGTGTTGTCGCTTTTAATCATTGCCCTTGCCGGACCGCAATCGGTATCGTCGAAACAGAATGTCAACATCGAAGGGATAGACATTGTGCTGGCCGTGGATGTGTCGGGAAGTATGTTGGCTCGCGATTTTACCCCCGACCGGATTGGCGCCGCCAAAAAAATTGCTACACAGTTTATCAACAAGCGTCCCAACGACCGAATTGGTTTGGTGATATTTAGTGGCGAGGCTTTTACGCAAGCACCTCTCACCACCGACCACGCCATGATAAAAACCTTGTTGGGAGAAATAAAAAGCGGCATGATTGAAGATGGAACAGCCATTGGCGACGGACTGGCCACAGCAGTAAGCCGGTTGAAAGATTCCAAGGCCCGTTCAAAAGTGATTATTTTGCTTACCGACGGGGTGAACAATTCCGGCGCACTTGATCCTGAATCGGCAGCTGAACTGGCTAAAATGTTTGGCGTGAGGGTGTATACCATCGGCGTGGGGTCACGCGGATTGGCTCCCTATCCTGTACAAACGCCATTCGGTACCAAGATGCAACAGATGAAGGTGCAGATTGATGAAGCACTTCTTGAGAATATAGCCAGCCAAACCGGTGGTAAATATTTTAGAGCCGATAACAATAAAAAACTACAAAGGGTATTCAGCGAGATCGATAAATTGGAGAAATCAAAAATAGATGTTCAACAATTTATGAAGAAGAAAGAGATGTTTTTTCCGTTTGCGGTGTTGGCACTCATTTTGTTTGTGCTGGAGATCGGATTGCGATATACAGTTTTTAGAAGTTTGCCGTAAGGTGAGAAATAAAGAATGATTAAGAAATGATTCAATTCGGACATAAAGAATTTTTTTGGGCTTTTCTGCTGCTTTTGGTATTTGTGCTTTTGTATGGCCTGTATCGAAGATGGAGAAAAAGGGCCGTAAAAAGCTTGGGCGACCCGGAGTTAGTGGGCAAAATGATGTTGCATCGTTCCGGTTTTAAAGCGGGATACCGTTTTGTAATGCTTCTGTTGGCCCTGTTTTTTCTAATTGCAGGCATTATTGACCCCAAGGTAGGATCCAGGTTGGAGACCGTAAAACGAAAAGGGATTGATCTAATGGTGGCCCTGGACGTCTCCAATTCAATGTTGGCCGAAGATATCCGTCCCAACCGGCTCGACCGGGCAAAAATGGCTGTTTCCAACCTGATTGATAAACTGAATGGCGATAGGGTAGGCCTCATCGTATTTGCAGGACGCGCTTACAAACAGTTGCCCCTGACTACAGATTATGGTGCTGCCAAGTTGTTTTTATCGACTGTGGACACCAAAATAGTGCCTTCGCAGGGAACAGCCATTGGCGCAGCCATCCAAATGGCCACCAAATCGTTTGACAATCCCAAACACAATCGCGCCATAGTAATTATTACCGATGGTGAAAACCATCAGGATGATGCTGTTGCGGCAGCCAAAACGGCAGCTTCAAAAGGAATCAAGGTGTTTACCATTGGAATGGGACTACCCGATGGGTCCCCCATCCCTATTTATGATGGCTCAGGAAACAAGTCGTTTCTGAAAGACCGTTCCGGAAAAGTAGTGATTACAAAATTGAACGAAGCCATGCTCCGCGAAATTGCCGTTGCCGGAAACGGGGCTTATGCCAGAGCCAACAATGCCAACGTGGGGCTGGAGAATATTCTGAATAAAATCAATAAAATTCAGAAAAAAGAATTGGAAACCAAACAATTTACCGATTATGAACATCGCTTTCAATTCTTTTTGGCATGGGCCATTCTCTTTCTGATTTTGGAAGTGGTGACCAAAGATCGAAAATCAAAATGGACCGATAAACTTGATTTTTTTGGAAAATGAGAAAACAGAGCTTGAAATATTTTGTGGGGCTGTTGCTGGTGGCTGTAACATTTACCGTATCAGCGCAAAGCACAAAAAACCTTGTCAGAAAAGGAAACAAACTTTTTGAACAGCAAAAATATCAGGATGCTGAAGTGAAATACCGTAAAGCCCTGGAGAAAGATCCCAATTACGCCAAAGGAAAATTTAATCTGGGTGATGCGGTTTATCAGGAGAAAAATTACAAAGAAGCCTCCAAACTCTTTTCCGAACTGGGCGAAAAGGCAGCCACCAGGGAGCAAAAAGCCAATGCCTGGTATAATTTGGGGAATAGCCTGATGCAACAAAAGCAGTATGACAAGAGTGTGGATGCGTTTATTCAGGCACTCAAACACAATCCCAACGACCAGGATGCAAAATACAACCTGGTCTATGCCCGTAAAATGTTGAAAAAACAGCAGCAGAAAAAGAAACAGCAACAGAATAAGAAAAACCAAAATAAAAAGCAGAATAAGCAGAACAAAGACAAGAACAAAAACAAGGACAAAAACCAAAATAAAAAGAACCAGGATAAGGACAAAGAAAATAAAGACCAAAAACAGAAGAATAAGAATCAACAAAAGTCACAGCCTAAAAATCAGCAAGGCGATCAGAAAAAAGACGGGCAGCGTAAGCAGCCCAGGCAAATTTCGTCGAAAGATGCCAAGCGAATGCTCGATGCCTTAAAAAACAATGAAAAAAAGACTTTGCACAAACTGCAAAAGCAAAAAGCAAAAGCAGTGCATGCCCGAACCAATGGAATCAATTGGTAAAGGTACTTTGAGGGATTAATGAAACAAGGACAAATGCTTGAAGAAATATGTCTATTTTTGAAAAAAATAATAACGCTTTCATGAGGAAAAGCATCTTTTATATTACGTTTTTTCTGTTGGTTGCCCTTCCCTTTAGCGGAGTGGCCCGGGAGCAAGTGCGTTTTCGTGCCAGCACACAAAGCGAAGTGGTGGTCGGCGAGCAATTTGAAATTGTCTATACTGTGAATGCAAAGGCGCGGGGATTTGTTCCCCCCGATTTCAGGGGACTTCAGGTATTGGCAGGGCCCAATACATCCAGTAGCTCAAGCGTACAGTTTATCAATGGCAAGATGAACCAGTCGTATACGCTTACCTATTCGTTTATTGTGATGGCTCAAAAGGAGGGAACCATTGAGGTGGGGCCTGCAAAAGTGACGGTAGATGGAAAAAAGTACACTTCCAATTCGCTTCAAATTCACGTGATTAAAGGGGCTGCAGGTCAAATGCAGTCGTCCGCCTCTGCTGGGAACCATTCATCAAAATCAAACGCCACGACACACAGCGGAGAAAAAATTAGCAATAAGGAAGTCTTTATTCGGGCATCGGTGAACAACAAGCATCCCTATTTGGGTGAGCAGGTGGTGGTAACTTATCGCATTTATACCCGTGTGCCTGTTTCCAACCTGAGCATTAAAAAGGTCTCTTCTTTTAAAGGATTCTGGTCGAAAGATCTTTTGGCTGATAATGCTACCTTGCAACAACACAACGAAACCATTAACGGGCAGCAATACGTGGTGGCTACCATCCGTAAACTGGCGCTGATACCACAGCAAACCGGAAAGCTGGTTCTTGAACCCATGGCCCTCGATTGTAATGTTCAGGTACGTGTCAAAAAACGAAGAAGTTCCGGTTACGATCCGTTTGATGACTTTTTTAACGATCCGTTCTTTAATCAGAATGTGAGAAATGTAAAAAAGACCTTGGTTTCTAATCCGTTGAGCATCGTTGTGAAACCGTTGCCTCAAAAGGGGAAACCCACCTGTTTTGATGGGGCTGTAGGCGAATTCCGGTTTAAAAGTTCCATCGATAAAGCCAGTTTATCTACCAATGATGCACTTACCCTTAGCATTCAACTAAATGGCACCGGAAATATTGAATTGATTGATGCACCAAAAGTTACTTTCCCCACCGATTTTGAAACTTACGATCCGAAAATCACTTCACAAATCAAAAAAACGGCTTCCGGTGTGTCGGGAAGTAAAAAATTCGAATACCTGGCCATCCCACGCAATCCCGGTGATTTTATCATTAAGCCGGTACGTTTTTGCTTTTTCAATCCCCGCGACGGAAAATACCACACTTTCCATTCGGACACCTTACATATCCATGTTACCAAAGGC
>CBETNY010000079.1:0-6813 GCA_965537275.1 uncultured bacterium
TCAGCAGTGCCAGGCAGGGATAATCGTCGTGGGCCTGGTTAATGGTAAGGCAGCCTGTGCGCAAGGCCGACTGAAGGGTTTTTTTCTTGGAAATCAATTTAATATTTTCGGGACCAGGATCAATGACGGTTGCCGGCAGGGGCCATTTACTTTGTTCCTGATTGGGTATTTGGCCCGCCAGGTTGTTGATTTGTAAAAGAATGGATTCATCAAAGTTGCCACTTACCATCCCATAAAATCCGGCTTTTTGGTAATGATTTTGATAAAAATCGAGGCAATCATGACGAGTAAGGAGATCAAAATCGGATACTTGCATTGTTTTACCATAAGCCGAACGGGCACCAAAAATCATCCTGTTAAATTCCAGGGAGGCCCTGAAATTGACCTTCTCATTATTAACCAGAAACTGTTGTTTACGCCGGTCTAAAAAGCTCTTGATTTCATCCTCCGGGAAAATTGCTTCGGTGATTATTTCTACCATCAAGGGTAAAAGTTTGTTCACATATTTGGTAAGGCTATACAGGGTTATTCCGGCACTGTCCTTGGTAACAAAGCGGTCGAGGTAAGCACCGTGATAATCGAGGAGCTCGGCAATTTCCAAGGCGCTCCGGTTTTTGGTACCTTCGCTTAATAGTTTATTAACTGTAACGGCTTGAAGCATCTTATCTTGCCGGATGGTGCCGGCATCAAATACAAAATCAATGCGGGTGACTTCCTGGTTTTTATCAGGAAGTAAAAAGAATGGCAGACCGTTGTCCAGTTTGATGCTTTCAACCGAAGGCAGCTTCAGAGGCAACGGTTGTCCCAGGGCAGGTTGGTTTTTTCTGTTGGGGTGTCGAACGTTTGTCATGCTTGTGGTTTTGCGTTGTAAATCAATAGATTTCGTTTTTTCGGATCAAACAATTTTGCCGCCATCTGTTGGATGTCATCGGCGTTTACCGCGGCATATTTTGTGGTCTCCATTCCAAACCACCGGGCATCGCCAAGCATCTCGAAATAGCACAATCCCATGGCCCTTTCCAAAATCGAAATTTCAGAAAAAACCAAATTGGCTTCTACTTTGTTTTTTACTTTTTGAAGCTCATTGTCCGGAATTTTTTCCTCGATTATTTTTTGTAACGCTTCGTTAATCGATTTTTCTACCGCTTCAAAGGTTGATGTAGGATACAATTTACCGGTGATGATAAAAAGGCCACCATCCAAATCGCCGGTGATGTAAGCATTGACTTCCGAGAGCAAAGCCTCTTGCTTTACCAATTTTTGAAAAAGTCGCGACGATTGCCCATTGGACAAAATATCGCTAATGAGGTCGCAGGTGTAATAGCCTGTTTCAAGACGTTTGGGCATATGCCAGGCCATATAAAAGGCATTTTGCGGTACCTCACGTTCAACAATTTTCTTTCGTTCTTCTGTTTGTTCGGGTTCCTGCGGATAATGGCGTTCCGGACGATTTCCGGACGGAATATCACCGAACCATTTCTCTGCCAACTTTTGAATATTTTCTGTTTGAACATCGCCGGCCACGCACAATATGGCATTGGAAGGGTGATAATATTTTTGATAAAAATCCTTCACATCGGCCATGGTGGCCTGTTCGATATGGCTGATTTCTCTGCCAATGGTATTCCAACGATAAGGATGTGTGGTATACGCCAGCGGTTTGAGCAGCAAAGGCACATCACCGTATGGTTTGTTTAAATAGTTTTGTTTAAACTCTTCGATGACCACCTGACGTTGGACTTCCAAACTCTTTTTGCTGAAGGCCAGTGACAACATCCTGTCCGACTCAAGCCAAAAAGCTGTTTCCAGATTGTTTTTTGGAATGGTGAGATAGTAATTGGTGAAATCGTTGTTGGTAAAGGCGTTGTTTTCACCGCCGGCTTTTTGGAGGGGCTCGTCGTACTTGGGAATGTTGACCGAGCCGCCAAACATCAAATGTTCGAACAGATGAGCAAATCCGGTTTTGTTGTAATCTTCATCACGCGATCCTACCTGATAAATTATATTCATGGCCACAATGGGCGTGTTGGGCTCGTGATGAACGATCACGCGCAGGCCATTCTCCAATGTGAATCGATCAAATTGTAGCATATCTCCTTCTTCCTGTTTTTTTGCGGCTGCAAAGCTACAAAAGGCTCAGAATTTGAAGCCGGTTCTACAGGATTCAGGGGAAGTTGTTTGAAATGAGATCGCTA
Source organism: uncultured bacterium (assembly GCA_965537275.1). Lineage (GTDB taxonomy): Bacteria > Bacteroidota > Bacteroidia > Bacteroidales > F082 > Sulfidibacterium. The sequence continues at coordinate 2,196 of CBETNY010000079.1, forward strand.
TACGTTGATTATCGTTTTGTCTTGTTCGATATTTCCTTGAAAACGGGCATTTCCAAATCCCAGAATGGGATAAAAGATAAAAGGAAGCAGAAGCAATCCCAAAGTGAATCCTTCGTTTTGCCCAAAACGTTTGGCCAGCAGGTTGGTCACCCAAATGTACACCACTACGTTGGCTATCGGAACAAATAACCAAAGCACCCACCAAATGTTTTTGCCGACTATTTTTAGCATGATGATAAAATTAAAATAGGGAATGATGGATGCCCATCCGGGTTGTCCGGCCTTTTCGAAAACCCGCCACTTGGCAATGATTACCAGGATAAAGATCGCAACAAAAAGGATAAGGGAAGAGGAGCTAAGGGAGTTAAAATTGTCCATGATATAGTTTGTTAAAAGGTTACAATTTCATTTCGGGTATTTCACCTTCAACCAATAGATTGGCTTCTGTTTTTTCAATAATTTCTTCCACACTCACTCCGGGGGCACGCTCAATCAGTTTAAAGCCTTGGGGTGTTACCTCCACCACCGCCAGGTCGGTTACAATTCGTTTCACGCAATTGACGCCTGTGAGGGGAAGACTGCATTTTTTCAATAATTTGGGATTTCCCTTCCTGTCGGTATGGGTCATGGCGACAATGATATTTTTGGCAGAGGCCACAAGGTCCATGGCACCGCCCATTCCTTTCACCATTTTACCCGGAATTTTCCAGCTGGCGATATCTCCCTTTTCGTTTACTTCGAAGGCGCCCAGCACTGTGAGGTCGATATGGCCGCCACGAATCATAGCAAAGCTGGTGGCTGAATCGAAAAAGGCGGCCCCTTTGGTGTAGGTCACCGTTTGTTTTCCGGCATTAATCAGGTCGGCATCCAATGCCTCTTTTTTAGGGAAAGGGCCGATACCCAGCAGGCCGTTTTCCGATTGCAAAACCACTTCGACACCTTCGGGGATATAATTGGCTACTAATGTAGGAATGCCAATTCCCAGATTGACGTAATAACCATCTTTTAATTCCTGGGCAATACGTTTTGCGATTCCGTTTTTATCTAAACTCATAATTTATTCATTTTTTGAGGTGTTCGTATTGTAAATCTCTAGAGATAAATCAAAAATTAGTCACTCGTTGTGGCAAATTCGATTCGTTTTTCATAGTTCTCACCCTGGAAGATGCGTTGTACAAAAATTCCGGGAGTATGAATACAATTTGGATCCAGTTCGCCGGCAGGAACCAATTCTTCCACTTCTGCAATGGTGATTTTACCGGCCATGGCCATCATGTTGTTAAAATTATTGGCGGTATGGCGATATATCAGGTTCCCGGCCGTATCCCCTTTCCATGCTTTCACCAACGCAAAATCAGCAGTTAAGGCGGTTTCGAGCAGGTACATTTTTCCGTTAAATTCTCTTACTTCTTTTCCTTCGGCTACTTCGGTTCCGTAGCCTGCCGGAACATAGAAGGCAGGGATTCCGGCTCCACCGGCACGGCATCTTTCGGCCAGTGTTCCTTGTGGGTTGAGCTCTACTTCCAATTCGCCCGAAAGCAGTTGACGCTCAAATTCGGCATTCTCACCCACATAGGAAGAGATCATTTTTTTAATTTGGTGGCGTTCCAGTAAAATACCCAGGCCAAAATCGTCGACTCCGGCATTATTTGAAATACAGGTAAGCCCTGTTACTCCTTTGTCGTGAAGGGCTTGAATGGTTTTTTCCGGAATTCCACACAGACCAAATCCGCCTAACATCAGGGTCATGTTGTCCTGGATGTCACGGATGGCTTCGGCAGCATTTTTTACAACTTTATTCATGGTTTAAATATTGATTGTCAAGATTAATTTGTTAGCAACCGATGTGACGCGAAATGACCAATCGTTGAATTTCAGAGGTGCCTTCACCAATTTGGAGCAAGCGTTGGTCACGGTAAAAACGTTCAACCGGGTAGTCTTTCATCAGTCCGTATCCACCATGGATTTGCACGGCTTCGTCGGCCACTTCGCGGGCGATTTCGGAGCAGTATAGTTTCGACATGGCCGCTTCTTTTCCATAGGGCCTGCCCTGGTCTTTTAACCAGCATGCTTTATAAAGCAGGTTACGGCCCAGTTCAATTTTCATGGCCATATCAGCCAATTTAAAAGCATTTATTTGGAATTTGGTCAGCGGTTTGCCAAACTGTTTGCGTTCGTTGGCATAATGTAAGGCCATTTCGAACGCGCCTTGTGCCAATCCCAATCCCATGGCACCGATAGAGAGGCGTCCGCCATCGAGGGTGTGCAGCATGATGTGCGATCCTTCGCCAACTTGCCCTAAAAGATTTTCTTTGGGCACTCTTACATCGTCGAAATACAATTCGGAAGTATCGGAGGCCCGCCACATCATTTTGTTGTGCATGGGTACGCGCCGAAATCCCGGTGTACCGGCTTCAACGATAATGGTGGTGAATATTTTCCGGCCGTCTTTTTCTCCCGATACCGCTTGAACCGTGCAGCCCTTGTTAATATCGGAAGCGCCATTGGTAATAAATATTTTCGAACCATTGATAACCCACTCATCGCCTTCAAGGATGGCAGTTGTTTTAGAGCCTCTCGAGTCGGAACCGGCTCCGGGTTCAGTGAGTCCGAAACTCCAAAGCCCTTCTCCTGTACAGAGTTGTGGCAGATATTTCATCTTTTGTTCTTCGGTGCCGTATTCGTATAACGGACCAATTCCCAGAGAGTTGTGAGCTGCCAGGGTGGCGGCATGTGACCCATCCACGCGGGCCAACTCTTCAACAGCAATGATATATGAAAGCGTATCCAAACCCTGACCGCCATATTTTTGGGGCAGATTCATACCAAAAAGCCCCAATTCACCCATTTTTTTTGTGAGTTCATACGAGAACTCTCCCTTTTCATCCAATTCCCGGGCCAGGGGTTTTACTTCCCGTTCGGCAAAATCGCGAACGGTTTCGCGAATCATTTTTTGTTCCTCTGATAAATCAAAATTCATGGTTATATATTTATTTCTGATTAACCGGATTGAGGTGAACCAATTGTAAGTCGGTGTCCACCTTTTCTCCTTCTTTTACATTTATTTTTTCAATCTGGCTATCTTCCGGTGCCAGAATATTATTTTCCATTTTCATGGCTTCAACAACCAAAAGAATAGTGCCTCGCTTTACCAAATCGCCCTCTTTTACATTGATTTTGATGACTTTTCCGGGCATGGGAGCAAATAAGTTGCCGTTGCTATTCCCTTCCTGTCCTGAAGCATAATCCTGGTCGTCAACAAGTATGTCTTCACGTTGAATCCGGAATTCGTTGCCGTCAATTAAGATGTTCCAGATTCCTTTTTCTCCTTTGGAGAGGGTGGCTTCATAAAAGCGATTAAAGATACGAAAATCTATTTTATGGGGTGCGAGTTTGCGAAGATAAACTTTGAAGGGTTTTTCATTCATGAACAAGCGGTAATGATTTTTACCCTGATCATCAATCCGGATGCATTGATGCTGATCGCCGATGCGCAGGTTCATTTTCATCAAATTGCGCCAAAAGCCAATGGATTCCCACACGTTTTTGGGCTGTTGAAGTCGATGTATATTGATTTGGTACAATACTAAAGCGGCCATGGCTGTTGTTTCACCGGTTTGATTCCGTGAGGCCTCAATGTTTTTGAGGATTTCGGTGGTATGTTCGTCACAAAACTTTGTTGAGATTTGGTTTTGATCGAATGCGGGGTGCCGGAGCACATGAATTAAATACGGAATATTGGTTTTAATTCCCTGGATTTGGTAATTTTTCAGGGCACGAATGGATTTGTTTAATGCCAGGGTTCTGTTGGTTCCCCAAACGACCAGTTTGCTAATCATGGGGTCGAAGACGCTTTGCACCATACCGGCTTCTTCCATACCGGTATCAATTCTGATTCCTTCACCTTTGGGTTGCTCGTAGAGGGTCATTTTACCCGGTGAAGGGATGAATCCGTTGGCAGGATCTTCGGCATAAATTCTACATTCGATGGCGTGGCCGTTTTGCGTTACCTGATTGGGCTGAATGCGCAAGGGGTTTCCGGCAGCAATTAAAATCTGCTCCTCCACCAGATCCACACCGGTCACCATTTCTGTTACCGGATGTTCCACCTGAATACGGGTATTCATCTCAAGGAAATAGAAATTCAGGTTTTTGTCCACTAAAAATTCGATGGTTCCCGCACTATTGTACTTTACAGCTTGTGCAATATTTACAGCGGCCTCTCCCATGGCTTTTCTCACTTCGGGAGTCAGGGTAGGAGAGGGAGACTCTTCAATGATTTTCTGATAGCGTCTCTGGATGCTGCATTCGCGTTCGAAAAGGTGGATGATGTTCCCAAAATGATCGCCAAGTATTTGAAATTCAATATGACGCGGTTCTTCAATGTATTGTTCAATGTAGATGGTGCCATCTCCGAAATAATTTTTTGCCTCTCGTGCGGTCGATTCCAATATTTCTTTTAAATCATCTCCTTTACGGGCAATGCGCATTCCTTTTCCGCCTCCGCCGGCAGCCGCTTTTACCAGGAGCGGAAAGGGTATTTGTGAAGCGTTTTTAAGCAATTGTTCAGGATTTCCTGTGATCCCTTGTGTCATGGGAACTCCCAATTGGCTCACCA
>CBETNY010000080.1:0-6739 GCA_965537275.1 uncultured bacterium
GATCCTTGATTGGTAGCTTGCTTATGTTGATTCATTGCTGGTAATGTCCTGAATTTTTTCGCTAATTTTGTATCTGAAAAACAAACACTAAAAAACAAATAAAATGTCAACAAAACTTTCAGACAAAATAAAACCCGGAGTGGCAACGGGTGATGATGTGCAAGCCATTTTTGAGTATGCAAAAGCCCATGGCTTTGCCATTCCTGCTGTTAATGTGGTGGGCTCAAATTCTATTGTTGCTGCCTTGGAGGCGGCCAAAGAGGTGAATTCACCGATTATCATTCAATTTTCAAATGGGGGTGGGGCTTTTATGGCCGGAAAATCCATGAGTAATACCGACCAGGCAGCAGCCATTGCCGGCTCTGTAGCAGGTGCTCAAATGGTGCATCTGCTGGCTGAGAAATATGGTGTTCCTGTGATTTTACATACCGATCACTGTGCCAAAAAATTGATTCCCTGGGTTGAAGGTTTGTTGGATGCGGGAGAATCTTTTTATAAAGCCAATGGGAAACCTCTTTTTAGCTCTCATATGCTGGACTTGTCGGTGGAACCGCTGGAAGAAAACCTGGAAATCTCAAAGCGATTTTTGGAAAGAATGAGTAAAATGGGGATGACTCTGGAAATAGAATTGGGGATTACCGGTGGTGAAGAAGACGGTGTGGATAATTCAAGTATTGACAATTCAAAATTGTACACCCAACCCGAGGAAGTTAATCAGGCTTATGAGGCATTGCTTTCCGTTAGTCCTCGATTTACCATTGCGGCTGCCTTTGGAAATGTACATGGTGTGTATAAACCGGGAAATGTAAAGCTCGAACCTGTAATTTTGCATAATTCACAGGAGTATATTCAAAAGAAACACAACACCGGCAAGAACCCGGTAAATTTTGTATTTCATGGTGGATCGGGTTCCGAACCGGAAAAAATTAAAGAGGCTGTTTCGTACGGCGTGGTTAAAATGAACATCGATACCGATACCCAGTGGGCTTTTTGGAATGGTGTACGTGCCTATGAAGCCAAAAACCATGATTATCTACAAGGTCAAATTGGAAATCCTGAAGGTGAGGATGTGCCCAATAAAAAATATTACGATCCCCGGAAATGGTTAAGAGCCGGAGAAGAATCCATGAGAGACCGATTGAAACAAGCTTTTGAAGATTTGAATTGTATTGACCGATACTAAAATAAAGTACATAAAACCGGCGCTTTTGGCGCCGGTTTTATTATTTTTACCTCATGCTAAACTATCCTGCTAAAATACTCATTGCTTTTGGTGAAACCTTCTCGGAAAACGACGGTGCTTTTTTGAACACTTTAATTCAGGCCGGATATCCTGAACTTGCTGCACTGAGCAGTGCCATCAGGGGAAGCCATGAAGCGGCCCAATGGCTTCTTAAAAATAAATTCCCACACCTGGCCGCGCTTGACGGTGCCATCGATAAGCAGGGAGGGGCTTACAGTTGGTTGCGAAAAAATAAGTTCGACTTTTTAATTGTCTTTGCCGATGCTGTGAACCATAAAACTGAGGCCATCCAGTGGCTAAAAAATAATCAGTTGGAAGTCTTTATCCTGTTGGCTCAAAAAATCAATAACTTTCGTGATAACCAAACGTACGACTATCATAAACTTCATTTTTAGAAAGGGAGAACGGTCGATCGTTTTACTTCATTCAAAACAAACGAACTCCTGACAACTCCCACATGGGGTAGGGTGGAAATCTTTTGTGAATAAAAAGTATGGTATGCATCCAGGTCTTTTACAATTACCCGAAGCAAAAAATCATTTTCACCTCCCATCAGATAACAATCCATGATTTCGGGTATTTTCTCCACCGCATCATAAAATTCTTGAATTTGTTCAAATTTCTTTACTTCCAGCGATCCGGATAAAAATACCAAAACCGAAGGGGCTACTTTTTTCCGGTCGACCACGGCCACATATTTTGAAATGACTCCTGTTTTTTCAAGCCGTCTGATGCGCTCGTAAACCGGTGTCTTGGTCATGTTTAAATGGGCAGCGATTTCTTTGATGTTTAATTTGGCATCCTGCTGGAGTAATTTTAATATGGTTCGGTCTATGGTGTCTAATTTCTGCATGGGAATTTTTCCTTTTTTTTAATTATTGAATTTTTTCTATCGTTAATAATTCCTAAAAATAATTATTAAACAGGAATATTTCACGAAAATACTCATTAATACGAAATAAATTGATGCTGTTTGTAATTTTGTCGACAAATTAAAAACGAATGAAAAATCTCGTATTGCTCGATAAACCGTTTGTTTCGGACTTTCTGAAACAAACCATCACCAAGAATCAATTTTCAGTGGTGGATACAAAAATTGACCCCGAACTGGTTTCGGTCGACAGTTTTCCGATGGTGTCTCCCGAGTCGGCCATTGCTACTAAAAAAGAGGACGATACGGTTCTTATATATTCAAATTCGGAAAATGCCATCTCATGGATCGAAAAAAACCTTGAGTTTTCGTCGCTTCCCGACAAAATCCGTTTATTCAAAAACAAAATTCGTTTTCGCGAACTCATAGCACCACTCTATCCCGATTATTTTTTTAAAGGGATTGCTTTTAATCAGCTTGATCAACTGGATCCCCAGACGCTTGTTTACCCCTTCGTGATTAAACCGGCTGTCGGTTTTTTTAGCATGGGCGTTTACAAAGTCGACACCATCGATGAGTGGCCGGCGACTTTGAAAAAAATTCAGGAGGAGGTCAAAAACAGCCGGGAGGTTTATCCGAAGCAGGTAATCGATACGACTGATTTTATTATTGAGGAAGCCATCCAAGGGGAGGAATTTGCCATCGATTGTTATTTCAATGACCAGGGAAAGCCGGTGATTCTCAATATTATGCAGCATATTTTTTCGTCAGGAAAAGATGTAAGCGACCGGCTTTATTTTACCTCCCGTAAGGTGATCGAAAATCAGTTGGAAAGGATGCAGGATTTTGTCGATAAAATCGGCGTATTGGCGGATGTGAAGAATTTCCCAACCCATATTGAAGTCCGCGTTGATAAACAGGGAGTGGTGGTGCCTATTGAGGTAAATCCCATGCGTTTTGGAGGTTGGTGTTCGTCGCCCGATATGGCTTGGTATGCCTTTGGTATCAACGAGTACGAATACTTTTTTAATCGTAAAGCGCCCGATTGGAAAGAAATCCTTGCCAAAAAGGATGATAAAGTACATGCCATTGTGATTTTAGACAATAGCACCGGCATTAATGGAAATCAAATTCGTTCGTTTAACTATAAGAAGCTGTGGTCAGAATTTGAAAAACCGCTTGATCTGCGCAAAGCCGATTTTAAAACATATCCTTTGTTTGGATTGTTGTTCTGTGAAACCAGCAACCCGAACTCATCAGAAATTAACAGAATTTTAAAGTCTGATTTAAAAGAGTATGTGGAAAGCACTGTGGCAGGAAATTAATTGTGGAATGTAATTTAAATGGTCAAAAAAAAGGGAGGCATTTGCCTCCCTTTTTTGATTTTTTATCTGGCCGATTTAAACTGATCGAGAAAACGCAAATCGTTTTCGAAAAACAGGCGCAGGTCGTTTACCTGATACTTCAGCATGGTGATTCGTTCGATTCCCATGCCAAAGGCAAATCCGGTATATTTTTCGCTGTCAATATCACAAGCATCCAGCACGTTGGGGTCGACCATACCACATCCGAGAATTTCGACCCAACCGGTATATTTACAAATATTACATCCTTTTCCACCACAAATATTACACGAAACATCCATCTCTGCCGAAGGCTCGGTAAAGGGGAAATAGGAAGGGCGGAAGCGAATTTTTGTGTGCTCGCCAAAAAGTTCTTTGGCAAAGTAAAACAGGGTTTGTTTTAAATCGGTAAACGATACACCTTCATCCACATAAAGGCCTTCCACCTGGTGAAAAATACAGTGTGCCCTTGCCGAGATGGCTTCGTTACGAAAAACCCGTCCGGGAGAAATGGTGCGCAAAGGGGGTTGTGCATTTTCCATCACCCGTACCTGTACCGATGAGGTGTGGGTACGTAAGGCCAGATCGGGATCTTTTTCAATAAAAAACGTGTCCTGCATATCGCGTGCCGGATGATCTTCAGGAAAATTCAACGCAGTAAAATTGTGGAAATCATCCTCAATTTCAGGACCTTCAGACACATTAAATCCAATGCGCGAGAAGATTTCAATGATCTCATTACGTACAATTGACAGCGGATGACGGCTTCCCAGGGGACTGGCAGCCGGCAAGCTAAGATCGAAACCGCTACCGGCTCCGTCGGTGGCACTGTCAATGACATCTTTAAGCTGAATAATTTTATCCTGAACCGCTGATTTCAGCCGGTTAATAAGCTGACCCATCTCTTTCCGCTCTTCTTGAGGGACGGTTTTAAAGTCGGCAAATAAGGCTGGAATCAATCCCTTTTTACTCAGAAATTTGATTCTAAAAGCTTCCAGCTCTTCCGGTTTATCAGCCGTAAAGGCTTCTACTTCTTTTAAATAGTCAGCAATTTTATTTTTCATTATGTGTTTTTTTCTATTCCAATATTGTTAGGGTCATGGTTACCGGCTCGAGGGGTTTGTCTTGCGCATTGGTTTTTACCGAGGCTATTTTATCAACCACATCGAAACCATCGACTACTTCCCCAAAAACAGTGTATCCTCCATCCAAATGCGGGGTGCCACCAATGGTTTTGTAGGTTTGGCGCTCTTCGTCAGTAAATTTATGTCCGGTATGGGCACTCACCGAATCCAGGTATTGATCATCCACCTTCTGGCCTTCCACAATGTAAAATTGAGAGCCACTGGAAGCTTTTTGCGGGTTAACCTGATCGCCCATGCGTGCGGCAGCCAAGGCCCCTTTTTTGTGGAAATGATTGGGTAAAATTTCAGCGGGAATGGTATATCCGGGGTCGTTGCGTCCGTCTTTGTTTCCTCCTCCCTGAATCATGAAATCTTTGATGACACGATGAAACGGTGATTCATTAAACCAACCCTCTTTAATCAATTTAATAAAATTATCTCTGTGTTTTGGCGTGTCGTTATACAATACTGCCGTAATATCACCAAACTTTGTATGGATTACAATCAAAGTTTCAGGTTTTGAATTTTGTGCCATGGTGGTAATGCTAATGATCAGACTAAGTATAAAGATGAGTTTTTTCATGCTTGAACCAATGCGTTTTCAGCGCTGCAAAATTAGGAAAAAGAAGCGTAAGTAGAAAAATGGATTTAAACTGGCAAGAAAAAACTATCTTTGATATGATTTTTAAAGAAAAACTGTACTTTTGTCGCCGTATAAAAAATAGATTATGCCTAATAATCAGTTTGTTGTAATTGGAATTGGCCAATTTGGTGAAGCGATTGCCCGCTCGTTGTCTAAAAAAGGTGCTGAGGTAATGGCCATCGATAAGAGCCAGGAGGTGGTTGATTATATAGCCAATGATGTGGCTTATGCCGTTGCGCTGGATTCGACCGATAAAAAGGCCTTGATTTCTCAAAACATCCAAAAATTCGATGCTGTGGTTATTGCCATTGGTGAAGATTTTGAGGAATTACTTTTGACGGCAGTCAACCTGATTGAATTGAATATTCCACGTATCATTGTTAGAGCCAAAGGATTGGTGAACCGGAAAATTCTGGAAAAACTGGGATTGAAAGAAATTTTTTCTCCCGAGTTTGAGGTGGGGGCAGTGGTCGCCGAAAGGCTGCTTCATCCTACCATGATAAGTTTTCTTGACTTGCCCGATAATTTTATGATTACCGAAATTAAAGCACCCAAAGCCATTATCGGTCAAACTTTGGGCGACATTCAATTACGCGAATCGTATAACATCAACCTGGTGACCATCAAAAATGAGGTAGAAGAACGTGATCATAACGAAATGGTCATTCGACAACACATCAAAGGGGTACCACACCGAACCACGGTTATCGAGGAGAATGATTCGCTGGTTATTTTTGGTAGTGCCAAAGATGTGGAGAAATTTATTGAAATAAACTCCTGATTTGATATGCCTTCCAGATTATTTAAAATCAGGGAAAAGATCAACCTTCGAATTTTTAGCAGCAAATCCTGGGTTTTAAATCTGTTTGAATTCCTCAGCTTCATTACTGTTCTGTTTGTGATGGGAATTGCCGTGTACTATTATGGTTTTCCCCGTACCGAAGCTTCCATGAAATTGAATGAGCAAGCCATGGAGTACAGCCTTGCATTTTTTGTCCTGCGGTTTTTTGTTTTGCTCTTCTTCGATTTTCATCCGCTAACATTACTTAAGCAGAAATGGTTTGAAGGAAGTGTTTTGCTTTTTTTCCTTTTGTACCAAATTTTCCCCTCTGTTTTTAACTGGCCTTTTGTCCATTATTCTATTGGCGAATTGGTACAGGGAAAATCAATGCTGTTGTTACAGCTTTATTTTATTACCATTATTTTTATCGCATTGAGCCGTTCGACCTCAAAAATTGCACTTTTACCACTGAAACCGGCCGGGCTGCTTATCTTGTCTTTTGTAATTCTTATCTTGACCGGAACCGGTTTGTTGATGCTTCCCGAAATGACAGTAGGACATCATCTTAGCTTTTTAAACTCGTTGTTTACTTCAACCAGTGCCAGCTGTGTAACAGGTTTGATTGTTGTAGATACGGCTACCTTTTTTACCTTGAAAGGAAAGTTGATCATCATGTTGTTGATTCAATTGGGCGGGATAAATATTATTTCGTTTGCTACTTTCTTTGTTACTTT
>CBETNY010000081.1:0-6671 GCA_965537275.1 uncultured bacterium
TGTTGGTCTTGACGTACTCATGTTTGCCCTTGATGTGAAATATTATGGCGGTATAAACGATCTGGTGAATGGAAATGTAACCTACAACAGCGCTACACAAAGCGTTAGTGCACCATCCAATGTGTTTATGGTTACTTTAGGTTGGAAAATCTTATAAGCTAAACCTCACAAAAAAAAATAAAATGTCAGTACTTTTGTGCTGACATTTTTTTTGCTTTGAAACAAACCGGAAGAGAAATATACACCACTGTGTGTGACAGTCGTTATTAATTCTATCCGGCTCTTATCAAGGATTAAGTTAAGTAATGAAAAAACGAAAGTATTTTTTTCTTGTTGTCGTTTGGGTAAGCCTGTCAATGATGGCTTGCCACCATCTTCCCGGGGGAATTAGGGAAATTCCTGCTGCACAACGGCCAAATGTTTCCGTGGAGATACAGCGATATGAAGAAGCTTTATTTAAGATTGACACCACCCGTTTTCAAAGTCAACTGGAATCGCTTAAAAAAGAATTTCCCTATTTTTTGGCAGGCGATCTCCACGATTCGGCCAACCTTAAGCAACTGTATGCCTACGTAACCGATACCCAATTAATTAAACTTTATCATCAAACCCTCAGGGTTTTTCCCGATTTAAATCCCGAAGAGAAACAACTGTCTACCGCATTCTCCTATTTAAAATATTATTATCCAAACTACAACTTACCCAAGGTCTATTCTTATGTATCGGGCATCTACTTTGAACATCCGGTTTTAAAACGCAACAATCTCATCATCATCGCCCTCGATGACTATTTGGGCCGCCACTTTGCCCCCTATTCCCAACTGCATATTCCACGGTATCACCAGCGGTGTATGGAACGCAATTTTATTCCGGTTGATGTTCTCAAAGCCATGTATATCAATGATTTTAAAAAACCGGCACCAATCAGAACCCTGCTCGACAAAATGATAGAAGCGGGCAAACAACTCTATTTCTTAGATGCCATGTTGCCCACAACGCCTGACAGCACCAAAATAGGTTATTCTACCCGGCAACTCAAGTGGATGAATGCACATAAACGCGATGTTTGGGCCGTTTTGGTCAAAAACCACCTCATCTATTCCGTTGACTACATGGCATTAATGAAACTAACCCAGGACGGTCCTTTCACCGAAGGCTTTTCACAACAGTCCCCCCCGCGAATGGCGGCCTGGTTTGGATGGCAAATTGTCAGAACCTATATGCAAAAGCACCCCCACAAAACACCGGAAGACCTTTTCAGCATAAGAGATGCGCAGCATTTACTTCAGGCCTCTGGATACAAACCCTGATGAACCGGTTAAAATGATTGGCAGGGGATTCTAAAACAGGCTTAGCAAATTTTTCTTACCTTTGTAAGGCCATCCGATTAAAACCCGATTTATGCTTGTAAAAACTTACGGCAGCGCAATTTATGGCATTGACGCCATGATCATCACCATTGAAGTCAATGTGGGACAAGGCTCAAAGTTTTTCCTGGTAGGACTTCCCGATAATGCAGTAAAAGAAAGTCATGAGCGCATCCTGGCTGCCTTGAATAATGTGGGAAAAAAATTTCCGAAGCGTCGTGTTGTCATCAATATGGCACCGGCAGATATTCGAAAGGAAGGATCGGCGTATGATTTGCCTATTGCCCTGGGACTGTTGGCTGCCTCGGGTCAATTGAGCGACCAGCATTTGCATGAGTATTTAATTATGGGAGAACTTTCGCTCGACGGGAGCATCAAACCCATCAAAGGGGCCTTGCCCATCGCACTCACAGCAAAGAAGAACGGATTTAAAGGGGTCATTATTCCCAAAGAAAATGCAGCAGAAGCCGCCATTGTAGAAGGTATCGATGTGTATGGTGTGAGCGATATCCTTGAAGTTTGTGCTTTTTTGGATGATGACAAACCGCTGTTGTCCATGCAAATAGACCGGGAAGCGCTTTTTCTCCATCAATTAAACCAATTTGATTATGACTTTACTGATGTAAAGGGGCAGGAAAACATCAAACGAGCCTTGGAAATCGCTGCGGCAGGAGGACATAACGTAATCATGATTGGTCCTCCGGGTTCGGGAAAAACCATGCTTGCCAAAAGAATCGGTTCCATTTTACCCCCATTAACATTCGAGGAAGCCATCGAAACCACAAAAATTCATTCGGTAGCCGGCTTGCTGGGGGAGCAAAAAGCCCTCATTACCGCACGTCCCTTTCGCGCCCCACATCATACCATTAGCGATGCCGGCCTCGTAGGCGGAGGAACCTATCCACAGCCCGGTGAAATTTCGTTGGCACAAAACGGGGTGCTTTTTCTGGATGAATTACCCGAATTTAAACGGACGGTTTTAGAGGTCATGCGCCAGCCCATGGAAGATCGAAAAGTGAGCATTTCGCGGGCACGCATCACGGTTGAATATCCTGCAAGCTTCATGCTTGTCGCTGCCATGAACCCTTGCCCCTGTGGCTATTACAACCACCCTACCCGCGCATGCACCTGTGCTCCGGGTGCCGTAAAACGCTATCTAAACAGAATTTCAGGACCGCTTTTCGACCGGATCGATTTACATGTTGAAGTAGTTCCCGTTCCCTTTAAAGACCTTTCGGATGCCCCTCCCGGCGAAAGCAGCGAAAAAATAAGAACCCGCGTCATCAAAGCAAGGAAAATTCAGGAATTACGTTTTAAAAACCACCCAAAGGTGCATAACAATGCTCAAATGTCACACAACGATTTAACCCGGTTTTGTGCCTTGGACGCCCCCAGCAAACAATTGCTCAAAACAGCCATGGAACGGCTCAGTCTTTCAGCCAGAGCATATGATCGCATCATTAAAGTTTCGCGAACCATTGCCGATCTCGATGAATCAGAACATATCAAATCGGAACATTTGGCAGAAGCCATCCAGTATCGAAGTCTTGACAGGGAGAGCTGGGGGGAATAATTCGCAGCTGACCTCAGGTGTTTATCCTGAAAAGGTCTTCCGGGCCTTTTCTCAATAAAATATCACCTTGGTGTTGGGATGTGATTTTTTAAATGCTTCAACCTTCTTTTCTTTGAGTCCGCTGTTGTTGCACCGCAGCAATTTCAAATAATGAAGATCGTCGAGCGCTTTTAAATTACTGATGCGGGTATTGTTGATATAAAGTTTCTGCAGCCAAAACAAATGCTGAATCGGTTTCAAACTTTTCACCTTGGTACCTGCAATATTCAACACGTGCAAACGGTTTAAATTTTGAAGTGCATCCAGCTTATCGATGGATGTGTTTTCCAAATCAAGCGTCTTTAAGTCATGCAAAGCTTCAATGCCCTCAATGGAAGTCAAAGGACTGTTGCGAACACTCAAACCGGTTAAATGCTTCAACTGATAAAGTGGAGAAATATTGGATACCGCCACATTATCAATATATAATTCTGATAAGTGGCTAAATATGCGCAAGGCATCCAATGTGTTGATCTGAAGCTTATTGCGAATGCTTATTTTTTTCAGGTTTACCAGCTGTTGCAATTGCTCACGCGTGGGCGGCTCATCCAAATCAATCTGCCCGGCAAAAGTAGTTTGCCAATCCTTATCCAATTGACTCCACCAATTTTGCAAAAAATCCGTTTGATAAACCACCAAACATTGGGGCAAATATCGCTGCAAGGCCCCGGCTTGTTCGTTCCCCACCCTGGAATGATCGGCATAAACCAGCGACAGGTTACTATTGGCCTTTAAAGGCAGTAAATCGCTTACAGCCGTATAATCAACATCCACTTTCTTAAGGTTTTTAAGTGATTGAAGCGGGCCCAGGTCACGGATGGCCGTATGGTTGGCAATCAATACCCGCAGGTTGCTCATATTGCTCAAAGGTGAGAGATCTCTGACGGGTACAGAGGCGATATTCAAAGTTTCTATCTGCGTCATAAACGACAAAGCATCCAGGCTGGTGATGTTTTGGTTATGGGCAATATCAATCTTTTTTTGAAGCAACAGCTTATGCAATTGCTCTTTAGTAACCGGCTCTTTTAAGGGCACATAAGAAGCAAACACTTTTTTCCACGGTTCACTCAACCCGTTCCACCACTTTTCCAGTTTTTCCGAATTAAATATTACCTGGCAATGAGGTTGGACAGCATTAAAGGCTTCACTCTCCTGCTGATGAATGTCAGAATAATCACAATAAATATATTTCAGATTATTCAAATGCGCCAACGGCAAAAGACTCTTTACTTTAGTTCCGTTAATTTGTAGTATTTTCAACGACTGCAATGAATCGAGTATTCCCAAATCCTGTATATTGGTACTATCAAGGTTCAGCACCTGGACACTCTTCAAATGATTCAGCGGGGAAAAATCGTCAATCATACAATTGGCAATATTGAGATGCAGCAATTTCTGCAGGCTGGCGAGTGAATCAATCCTGTGAATGGGTGTATGATTTAATTCCAGTGTTCGCAGATTTTGTAAAGCACCAAAACCCGGAAGACTATCCACCAGGGTATTGCCAAGATTAAGGGTCTCCAGTTTTTTCAGATTGGCAATCACAGCCACCTCTTTCATAGGCGTATGCGAGGCATCAATCTCACGCAAGGCCGACACAAAAAGTAGTGGATTTAAACTACTCACCGGACAACCGGTGATATCGAGCACTTCCAACTTATTTAAACTACGTAAAGGACTCAGGTCGTTAATAAGGGTATGCGCACAACGCAAACTAATCAGTTCGGGCCAATCGCTTAAGGCATCCAAATCGAGAATATTGAGATTACCCGAAATATCCACCTCCTTTGCTTTGCGCAATTGTTTTAAAATTTGTGTCAGCAAATGTGTATCGAGATACAAGGTATCCACCCGGGGCTGTGACAGCGAATCCGCAACCAAAACACTACTGTCCGACTGCGTACTGTCGACCCCCATAAACTCCAATATTGGATCGTGATATCCATTGGCCTGTTGATAATTAACAATCAAACCGGTATCGCTATACGATTGAATTTCATTCAGCGGCACACTATCATAAACCAGGATAGACTTCCCAAAATAATCTTTCCAAGCCTGAGACAGATGTCTCCACCAGTATTGCAATTCGATACTTTCGTTGGGTTTATGGGTATAAATACTGGCGATTTTCAGCCCCTGCCCCTGGTGATCCACATTAATTTCGATGTATCTCAACTGGTTATTATCTACCGTATCACCATTTACTGTGATCCCTTTTAAATTTCGATTTAAACTGATTTTAAAGAAAAGTGCTCCCTGTTGGTCAAGGCCGGGATCGATGGTATTGATATGAAAAGAGAACTTTACCTGCTTATAAAAGAAAACAAGATCCTTTAAATAGGCCTGCACATCTTTTCGAAGGGATACTTCCCGGTTTTCGTCCAAATCATCCTCAATTTGTACTTTATCGTTTTTAAAAACTTTTAAATAGCTTTCATTAATGATGATCTCCTTTTCGGAAGTAACATTTTCGGGCTCACCCAGAAAATTTAAAGTCCCTTCTAAATATTGAACCATTTGCCGGCACTGTTGCTGATAGGCTTCGATTTCGGCAGCCGAAACATTATTCCGGTTTTGGGCTGCCAGGTAAAATGGCACAAAAAGCAACAAAAGGGTATAAAGGCTTATTTTGTGGAGCATGACCGGTAAAATTTTATTAGGCGTGTTTTTTCTTCCTTGCTAAGATACTTTAAATTGGAAATTAACCAACCCGAATTGGTATTATTTCTATTGAAATAACTGAGTTCAAAATACCAATTTTTTATCTGAAAAAAGTGAAACTTTACCGAGTTAATGTGTTCAAAGCGCAGGGTTCCTGTTTTCATCATATAAAAAAACAGGGTCAGATAATCGGGACGATATTCCGTAGAGGCGTAGTATTCGATGTGCCGGGGGTCGTCAAGGGCTTTGTGCAGATTCATAAAATCGATTTCATGACTCAACGGATGCAAAAAATATTTCAGATGTCCCGATTCGCTTTCTTGCGGAAACAACTGATGTAAATCATTGTCGTACACATTGCTGATAATCCATTTTGAACCCAGTCCTTCCTTTTCGAGAGTGAGAAACAGAATTAAATTCACCTCCGTACCTTCATTTAAAAAACTGGCCGAAACTTCTGCATACCAGTTTTTATCCAGAAAATTTAAAAATACAGGATGTTGAGCATTGGTAACATCTTCAATAAAATAGTTTCTCAAACTACCCGATGTACGAGGGTTATACCGGTCGAACATCATGGGCAACAGCTTTTTTCGCATCATATTGTTGTGATATCGCCGATCTGTTTTCGCCAACGGTTTTCCATAAGGATCTTCTTCCATATTAAAACGATGGACAAATTGATTGACCTGCTTGTTCATAGTAAACAATACCTGCTCACCACCCAATTGGTTTGACGGGAAAAGAGTTTGCGACCGTAAATTTTGGAAAGGAACAAAAAACAAGCTGATAATCAACCAGAAAGAAAATCGATACATACATTTTAAATTTGAGACAAAAATAGCGATTCTATGAAACGTTCGAGGAGGAAAAAAATTGTTTTTTCACAGGAGAGCAAGCTTCCTAATGGCCTATTTGCTGAAGTTGTTTAAAGTTAAAAGTCAGTGGGCCAAAGAAAAACGCTAAAAATCAGACAATAAATACCTATCATCCCCTTTTGGAAGGGGTGAAGGGGTAGGTACATTAAAAAA
>CBETNY010000082.1:0-6622 GCA_965537275.1 uncultured bacterium
CCCTTCACTTCATTACCAAAAATCAGCGCCAACTTTTCATTAGGCCTGATTTCAAAATCAGGCAGTAAGGTACTCTGGTCGGCTTGTTCAACAGCTACAATCCGGTAGCCATCCAATTTTAACTTTTCTACGGCTTTCAAAGTATTGTCGAAATACAACCAATCTACCGACTGCGTGGCACCCAGGGCTGTTTTTTGTATCTCACGATGTGGCGGACAGGCTGTAATACCACATAAATAAATGGCTTCCACGCGAAAGGCATCACCGGTACGGAAAGCCGATCCAATATTATTCAGGCTCCGGATGTTGTCAAGCACCAATACAAAGGGGTGTTTGGAAGATTGTTTGTACGAATTCACATCCATACGTCCCAACTCTTCATTTAGTAATTTTCTCATTGGTCAGGTTCATTGGCAAATTGCCGCAAAATTAAAATCTTTTCATTTCAGATTGGCGCACTATGGTGCAATTATTACTTTTGTACGGCAAAAAACAACGATTCCGATGGCAAAATACGTAGAAACTCCACTGATGAAACAGTACAATCAAATCAAAGGAAAATATCCCGATGCTTTGTTGTTGTTCAGGGTGGGCGATTTTTACGAAACTTTTGGAGAAGATGCCATTAAAACCTCATCGGCACTGGGGATTGTCCTTACCCAACGACGAAATGGCGCTGCTTCATATGTTGAATTAGCCGGATTTCCTCACCATGCCTTAGACACTTACCTGCCAAAATTGGTACGGGCCGGTTACCGGGTTGCCATCTGCGATCAGTTGGAAGACCCTAAACTCACAAAAAAAATTGTAAAAAGGGGGGTCACCGAATTGGTTACTCCCGGGGTATCGCTTAACGACCATGTATTAGAGCAAAAGGAGAATAATTTTTTGGCTGCCATCCATTTACATGCCGGAACATCTGGAGTCTCCTTTTTGGATATTTCAACGGGTGAATTTTTTGTAGCAGAAGGAAACCCGGAACAAGTTGACAAGCTGCTTCAGAGTTTTAACCCCAGTGAAGTGATTGTACAGCGGCAGAATCGTATCCGTTTTATGGAGCAGTTTGGCAACAAGTTTTATCTCACCTTTTTTGATGACTGGGTGTTTACAGAAGATTTTGCCCTGGACATCCTGTTGAGACACTTTCATACCAAGTCGCTAAAAGGATTTGGTATTGACAACATGAAAAGCGGTATCATTGCTGCCGGTGCCGCCATTCATTACCTCTATGAAACGCACCACGATCAGCTGGAACACATTTCAAAGCTGAGCCGTATTGATGAAGGCAATTATGTTTGGCTGGACAAATTCACCATTCGGAACCTGGAAATTCTCTATCCACTTTCTCCCGAAGGAAAGTCGCTCTTACATGTGTTAGATCAAACCCACTCACCCATGGGAGCGCGAATGCTCAGGCGATGGCTCAGCTTACCCCTGAAGAACAAATCAGAAATTGAAGAGCGCCAGGAGGTGGTGGGTTATTTTATGCAAAACCCCGAACAGAGCAATCTTCTGAAAGCCGAACTCAAGAAGCTGGGCGACCTTGAAAGGCTGATCTCAAAAGTGGCGACTTCACGGGTGAACCCTCGCGAAATGGTCCAGCTACAACGTGCACTGGAATCTGTCTTTCAAATAAAAAATCTTTGCGCCGATACCGGGCTGGACGTTTTGATAAAATTTGCCGATCAACTTAATCCCTGCCAAACCCTTTCAAACAAACTGCAAAACGAGCTTAAAGAGGATCCTCCGACATCGGTTAGCAAAGGGCAGGTAATGGCAGATGGTGTTTCGAAGGAACTGGATGATTTGCGCAAAATTGCCTTCTCCGGAAAAGATTTTCTTGTTCAAATTCGCGACAGAGAAAGTGAACGCACCGGTATTCCATCCTTAAAAATCGGCTATAACAATGTATTCGGTTATTATCTTGAAGTAACCCATACGCACAAAGATAAAGTCCCTGAAGAGTGGCACCGGAAACAGACCCTTACCAATGCCGAGCGATACATCACTGCCGAATTAAAAGAGTATGAACAAAAAATTCTGGGTGCTGAAGATAAAATCAAGGCATTGGAGCAGCAGTTGTTCGATCAACTGGTTCAATTTGCCGCTGCTTATATCCAGCCCATTCAGTTGGATGCTCAATTAATTGCCAATCTGGATTGTTTACTTGCTTTCTCCCAGGTTTCCATCGAAAACAAATACCACAAACCCAACCTCAACGAAGGCTATACCATTGAAATTAAAGCCGGCCGCCACCCTGTTATCGAACAGAACATGCCTGCTGACGAACATTATGTTGCCAATGATCTGACACTTGACAACAACAAGCAACAAATCATTATTTTAACCGGGCCGAACATGTCGGGGAAATCGGCATTGCTTCGACAAACAGCCTTGATTGTGCTCATGGCACAAATCGGATGTTATGTACCTGCCGACCAGGCGGATATCGGACTGGTTGACAAAATATTCACACGGGTGGGTGCTTCCGATAATATTTCATCGGGAGAATCTACCTTTATGGTAGAGATGAACGAAACCGCCAGCATCCTGAACAACATTTCCAACAGAAGTTTGATTTTATTGGATGAAATCGGTCGCGGAACAAGCACTTATGATGGAATATCCATTGCCTGGTCGATTGGTGAATTTCTTCATGACCATCCGGTTTACAGAGCCAAAGTACTTTTTGCGACGCATTATCACGAACTTAACGAAATGGCCTCAAGCATGCCTCGCATAAAAAATTACCACATTGCTATAAAAGAGATGGGAAACAAGGTCATCTTTTTACGAAAGTTGAAAAAAGGAGGCTCGGAACATAGTTTTGGTATTCACGTTGCCGAAATGGCCGGCATGCCCCAAAAAGTACTCAAAAGGGCCAAAGCGCTGCTGGAGACCCTTGAAAAATCACACGAGCACAACCCTTTAGAAAAAGCACACGGAGAGGAAAAATCAGAAAATGATTTACAGCTTAGTTTTATACAACTCGACGATCCACTTCTTTTTCAAATAAAAGAAGATATTTTAAACACCGATATTGACACCCTCACGCCGGTAGAAGCCCTCATGAAACTCAACGAAATCAAAAACTTACTAAAAGGACTTGACTAACCGGTAAGCTGCCGTAAAAGCGTGCAAGAAAAAAATTGCTAAATTTTTTCAATTTGTTTGTTTGATAATTAAAAAAGTTTTTACATTTGCACTCCAATTTTGAACGCGGGAATAGCTCAGTTGGTAGAGCACGACCTTGCCAAGGTCGGGGTCGCGGGTTCGAGTCCCGTTTCCCGCTCAGCGTCCCGAGTCCGATGATTATCGGGTCGGGATTTTTTCTTTGACATTGTGCCCGGATGGTGGAATTGGTAGACACGTTGGACTTAAAATCCAATGGCCATTGCGGCCGTGTGGGTTCAAGTCCCACTCCGGGTACTTAAAAAGGGTTGTTGGTCATCCAACAGCCCTTTTTCTTTTAAAAATCCTTAATTTTTATTTCCAACAGCTATTTTCTTTTCCTTTGTACTATATTTGTTGCTGAACAAATCAGTGTAAGGCCGTAAAAAAAATGATCGCACGTCAACTCATTACCGATGGCATAATGCCCCTTAAAACTTCCGATACCGGAAAAACTGCTCTTTCATGGATGGACGAATACAAAGTTTCGCACCTTCCTATTGTGAACGACCGCAAACTATTGGGCCTGATTTCTGAATTGGATATTTATGATTTAAATCGTTTTGACGAAGCATTGGGTAATCATAAGCTTCACCTTATTCATCCATACGTAAACGAAGACCAGCATATTTACGATGTGATGAAACTGGTTTACGAACAGCATTTAACCGTGGTGCCTGTGCTGAACCGGCAGGAAGATTACCTGGGCTGCATCACCATTGTAAACCTCATTAAATATTTTGCAAAATCACTTTCCATTGATAATCCGGGGGGAATCATCGTACTGGAAATGACTTACAATGATTACAGTTTGACCGAAATCGCCAAAATTGTTGAAGAAAATGATGCCAAAATTCTAAGCACTTTTATCGTTAACCATGAAAATTCCACACGAATGGATGTGTTTTTAAAAATTAACAAACTTGAAATGGATGCCATTTTGCGTACTTTTGAGCGTTACCAATACTTTGTTAAAGGCTCCTTTCACGAAAATTCAGACATGGATGATATTCAGGATCGTTATAACTCGTTGATGAATTATCTCAATGTTTAAAGCTCGCTTGCTTCTTTGTTTCGTGGTTATCCTGTTGAGTTGGGATATCGATGCACAACAAACCCAGCCTTTGGTTTCCGATAGTGTTTTGGTAATTGACCAGATTGTTCCGAAAGGAAACAAAATCACTCGTAACAAAATTATTCTTCGAGAACTTGAGTTTAAAACAGGCGACACCCTCTTTAGTCACCAACTCATCACAAAGATTAAGCAAAGCAGACAAAACCTCCTCAACCTGGCCCTTTTCAATTTTGTGGAAATCATTCCACAACGGCACGATTTTAATAAAATCACCGTATTTATCCGGGTGACCGAGCGATGGTATATATGGCCCATCCCCATCCTTTCGTACGCCGACCGAAATTTTAATGTTTGGTGGAAAAACCGTGATTATACCCGTACCAATTTCGGAATTGATCTCAGCAATAAAAATTTTAGAGGAAGACGTGAGAACCTCGACCTCATCGTCCAGGGAGGATATGATAAAAGCTTGCTGCTGAAATGGTCGGCCCCTTTTGTGAATAAAAAAATGACCTGGGGCATGGGTATCCAAGGCGGTGTTGTTTTTAATCATGAAACGGACTACGTCTTGAAAAATAACAAACTGGTTTATTATACGGATCCTCAGCATTATGTTCGAAAATACTATTTTGTTCAGGTAAGTGCCTACAGCAGACCCAAATTTCATCACATTCATAGTTTCTATTTTACCTATAAACAATACCGTTTTGCAGATAGCCTGTTAAAGTTAAATCCTCATTTTACCTATGGCGACAGTAAATACAACTTTCTCTCGTTGGAATACAATTTCAAACTCGACCACCGTGATTTTGCTCCCTATCCATTACAAGGCTATTATTTTGAAGCAGACGCCTTAAAAGAAGGGTTGGGATTCATCAGCAAGACGATAAACTTGTATTCGTTCAGCCTTATTTTCGATCAATACCTTGCTCTGCACAAAAAATGGTATTTCGCTTATAACCTTTCGGTAAAGGCGAGCAACAGCAGCCAGCCCCATTTTCTCCAGCAAGGGCTGGGTTACAAACCCATGAATCTACGGGGGTACCAGCTGTATGTCATCGACGGAAGTGCTCTTGCCATGGTCCGAAGCAATTTAAAATACAACCTCATCCCGAAGACCATTGGCCGTATTCCCTATGTCAAATCCGAAAAGTTCAATAAATTCTTTTATGCCCTTTATGTTAACCTGTTTTTTGATGCCGGGTACGTAAGCAACCACCAGGCATTTATTCCTCAACCTTTGAACAACCGACTGCTTTACGGAACCGGAATTGGTCTTGATTATGTCACTTATTACGATGTGGTATTTCGAATGGAATACACCTTAAACCGAGAAGGTGAAAAGGGCTTTTTTATTAGTTTTGTTGCACCCATATAATTGTATTTTGAAAAGTAAAACAATCCATTTCCACAATAAAAAACTCACCGGGCTCTTTACCTTGGTTTTATTTTTGTCACCCCTTTTCATCCATGCACAAATCAATTATCAACATTTTATTTGGGCGGGGCAAATGGAATTATCCAAAAAAAATTATACGCAGGCCATCTACGATTTCAATACGGCTTTGGAATCGAAACCCAGGGGGTTTGAAGCTTTTTTTTTACGTGGAATTGCCAAATACAGCCTGGGCGATTACAAGGGAGCGGCCAATGATTTTTCTACCACGGTATCGATTCATCCGCTTTACACCCGCGCTTTTCAATATCGCGGCATTTGTCGTGACCGGCTAAAAGACTATGCTTCAGCCCTGTCCGATTTCAACCATGCGCTGGAACAAGATCCCTTTAATTCGGAACTTTATCTGGCACGGGGCGACACCAAAATGCACCTGCACGATTATGGTGCGGCCATTCGCGACTACACCAAAGCCATACAACTCAATCCAAAATCGGGAGGTGCTTTTTTAAACCGCGGAGTAGCTTATCATTTGCTACAAAAAGACAGCCTTGCCCTGGTGGATGTAAACCGCTCAATCCGCATCAACTATTTTAATGTAGATGCCTGGATTAAACGAGGAATGATTCGATCAGAATTGGACAGCCTGCAACAGGCGTTAAAAGATTTTAATCATGCGGCTACCATCAAGCCCGACTATCCGTACATCTATTTTCAACGTGCCATAACCCAACTCAAAATGGGTGATACGGCGGCTTGCATGAACGATTATAATAAAGTGATTCAGCTTGACTCAAACAACGCCTTAACCTATTACAACCGCGCTTTATTAAAATCGATGCAAAAGGATTATCAAGGGGCCAAAGAAGATTACTCAAAAGTCATTGAGATTAACCCGCGCAATGTTTATGCTTACTACAACCGTGGAATTGTTGCATTAAAAACCGGGCACCCCAAAGAAGCCGCAGAAGATTACACCC
>CBETNY010000083.1:0-6619 GCA_965537275.1 uncultured bacterium
TGGTTAATCCGGCGTTTTTCTCCACAATCGGTCATTCAAATGGCTCGTAAAATGGGGGTGACTTCTCCCATTCCACCTGTTCCGGCCATCGCGTTGGGCGTGCCCGATTTGTCGCTTTACGAAATGGTTGGCGCTATGAATACCTTTGCCGACAAAGGGGTGTACATCAAACCGGTGTTTGTTACTAAAATTGAGGATAAAAACGGCAATGTGTTGCAACGGTTTACGCCGAAAAAGACAGAAGCCATGAGCGAACTTACCGCTTATAAAATGATTAAGCTCCTTGAGGGCGTGGTGGAAAGCGGTACCGGAATCCGGTTGCGGTACAAATACGGATTCCGTAATCCCATCGCCGGAAAAACAGGTACCACACAAAATCAATCGGACGGTTGGTTTATGGGAATTACCCCAAAACTAACCACCGGTATTTGGGTAGGCGCCGAGGACCGTTCCGTCCATTTCCGAACCATTAAACTCGGGCAGGGGGCAAACATGGCTTTGCCTGTCTGGGCCTTGTATATGAAAAAAGTTTATGCCGATCCGAGTTTGGGAATCAGTCCTTCGGATGACTTTCCTAAACCTTTGAAAAACATTGATGTAGAGTTTGATTGTAAAAAATATGATCAAAAACATAAAACCGGAGTGGATAACCGGGAGGTTGAAAAAGACCACTTTTGAAAAAATGTTTGTAAATTTACCTGCTATTCAGTGGTCTTTTTAACAAATTAGTACTTTTGAGTGAAAAAAATAATGATGGGAATGATTAGGAAATACAACCTTTTTATTATGCGGAAAGCAGGGGCCATTGCCTTGTTGGTGGCCCTGTGCATGGTATTTTCAATCCGTTACGGTTTTGCCCATATTTATGAAAAAGATTCTATCCATATCGTGGCTTTGATCGATTCGGCCAAAGTGCACCCCTTCGATTTGGATAAAGCAATGGCCAATCTCGATTCGGCCCGTTTGTTGGCTGAAAGGGTCCATGCCAAAACTTTAATGGCTGATGTGCTGATGGAAGAGGGTGATATTTTTACTAAAAATGGTTTGCTCAAAAAAGCCGATTCGGTATTGATGGTAGCCAAAAATATCATGGATTCACTGCCGAAAAATGAAAAATTCCTTGAGCTTATCCGGCGCCAAGCGGTATGTGCTTATTTTGAAGGCGATTATCAGCGGGTACTTCAGCTTGCCAAGGAAGGACTCGAGGAGGCAAAAGCTCAAAATAACCGGTCGTTTACGGCTACGTTTTTTAATGTTTATGGGGTGGCCTATTCGGGAATGGGCGATCAGGCGGCCTCTTTACGGTATTATTTGAAGGCCCTCGATTTGTTTAAGCGTACCAAAGAATTGGATAAAATTGCCAGCGTTGAAAATAACATTGGAATCATCTATCAAAATCAGGGAAATATTGACCAAGCTGAAAGTTATTATAAACGATCGGCTGCCAGTGCAAAAAAAATTCATGACAATAATGTGCTTGCCACTGTCGTGAACAATCTGGGAAATATTGCGGCAGGACGAAACCAATACAAGAAAGCGTTGGGCTACTTTTTGGAATCATTGGCATTGAATAGAAAAACCAAAAACGATTATGGGATAGCCATGTCCTTAAATAATGTGGGCGACTCCTATCTGCATCTGAATCAGGCTAAAAAAGCATATGCCTATTTCGATTCTGCTCGTATTCTGGCTAGGAAAATAGGTGATAATGTAACCTATTCAATTAGTTTATTGAGTATTGCCGAATATTTTGCCAAGGAAAATATTCATCAGAAAGCACTTAGCTTTGCTGAACAGGCATTGGCAGTTTCGCTGCAGGGAAATAATGTGGATAATCAGATGGCTGCACTGGATTTATTGCACAGGTTGTATGCCAAAAGTGGAAATTACAAGAAGGCTTATTCCTTTTTAACTCAATTTCATCAACTGCATGATAGCCTTTTTTCAAAAGAAAAAAACCTGCAATTGATAAAGGCACAAAAACAGTTCGAATATCGCGAAAAGAATCGTGAAATGGATTTGGCCATCCAAAAAAAGAAAACTTTCCAGGCATACCTTATTGCATCAATTTTGGCGTTGTTGGTTGTAACCGGATTCTCCCTGTTTATGATTCGGGTGCGTGTGGTTAAAGACCGTGCCCTGAAAAAGCAAAAGCAGTTTGTTGACAATTTGCTTGAAGAATCGGAAACCCATGTATTGGTCCTCGATAAGTCGGCGCATAACCTTTATTTAAGCCCTTCCTACGAAAAGCATTTTGGATATAAAGTGGAGGATCGAATGGGGAAAAATGCCATGGAATTTGTTCATCCTGAGGATCAACCGGCCTTAAAAGCATTGCTTAAGGATCTTCAGCAGGGTGAAATTACCCGGTCGGAGCTTTCTTTTCGACTTAGGAATAAAAAAGGTGAATACCGTGAAATGAAGGGAATTGTAAAGAGTATGTTAAACAATCCCGAATATGAAGGGTTTATTCTTAATTTCTGGGATGTGTCCGAATCACGCAAAGCCGAAAAAGCGCTGGCAGAAAGTGAACAAAAGTTCAGGCAAATTTTTAATTCCATTTCCGATATCTATTTTCGACTTAATAAAAAGGGTGAAATTACCGAGATTAGCCCATCGGTCAAAGCAGTGACGGGTTTTGAAAGTGAAGAGGTGATTGGGAAACATGCTGACGATTTTATGGAATTTCCCGTAGAATGGGAGAAGGCACGAAGGGTTTTTGCAAGACGAAAAAGCCTTAACGACTTGGATATCATGATTAAAACCAAATCAGGTAAAACAATACATTGCTCCTTAAATGCGCATATCCTTACCAATGATGGACAAAAAATTGTAGGATATGAGGGGACGCTGCGCGATATTAATCAACGGGTGGAGGTAGAGCATGAACTGCAAAATGCCAACGAGTCGAAAGATCAAATCCTTTCTATTATCGGCCACGATTTGATGGGCCCCATCGGCACCCAAAAAGCCCTTCTCGATATGATGTCCGACGAAATAGAGGATTTCTCGAAAGAGGAAATGGTTCAGTTGCTTCAAACGATGCGCCCTCCAATGGATGCTACCTTCACCATGATCGAAAATTTGCTGTCGTGGGCTCGAATTATGCGTAAAAACATTACACCACGCTTGGCCGAAAATGAATTGTATCCTGTCATCGTCAAGGTATTTGATTTACTTAAACAACAGGCAAGAAAAAAGGATCTCTCGTTGAAATATGATGGCGACCCTCATTTTAAATGTATCTTTGATAAGAACCTGATTGAGATTGTTGTGAGAAATCTGGTGTCGAATGCCATTAAATTTTCTAAAAAGGGAGATGTCATTACCATTCGGGCAGAAAAAGTGAATGGCGAGTGTCAAATTAGTGTGATTGATCGCGGCATTGGCATGGACGATGAGGATATTCGGAAAATATTTTCCGAAACAGAAAAATTGGAGTCTACCTTGGGAACCAATCGCGAAAAAGGAACCGGTTTGGGGCTCATTATTGTGAAAGAATTCATTGAAAAAAATCATGGTAAGTTGTATATAAAAAGTCAAAAAGGGAAGGGAACTACCTTTACTTTTATCCTGCCGATGGAACAAAGCCTCCTATCGGAAAAGGCGGATAAGGTTTAAAACCTTAAACTGATTTTATAACAAATTAGCGCACGTTGTATGGCAACCAACTATTGGTATAGTTTTTATTGATAAGGTTGACGTGTTTTAAGAAAATCCAAAATAAACGAACAGAGATGATAAAATATCCCATGGTTGACCTGTTGGGTCAATACAAAAAAATAAAACCGGAGGTTGACGCGGCAATGGCCGAAGTAATTGCTTCGGCTTCTTTTATAAAAGGGCCTGCGGTAAAGGCCTTTCAGCAACACCTCGAAGACTATTTGGGTGTGAAACATGTGATTCCATGTGGAAATGGAACCGATGCTTTGCAACTGGCCCTCATGGCTCTCGATTTAAAACCGGGAGATGAGGTGATTACCTCTGCGTTTACCTTTATTGCCACGGCTGAGGTGATTGCCTTGTTGCATCTAAAACCTGTTTTGGTGGATGTGTTGCCCGATACGTACAACATCGACCCCGAGGCTGTTGAAAAGGCCATTGGTCC
Source organism: uncultured bacterium (assembly GCA_965537275.1). Lineage (GTDB taxonomy): Bacteria > Bacteroidota > Bacteroidia > Bacteroidales > F082 > Sulfidibacterium. The sequence continues at coordinate 4,109 of CBETNY010000083.1, forward strand.
TCACACAAAAGCCATTATTCCGGTGCACTTGTTTGGGCAAACCGCAGATATGGACGCAATTCTTTCCCTTGCAAAAAAACATGGGTTGTATGTGATTGAAGATACTGCTCAGGCCATTGGGGCCGATTTTACTTCGTCACAAGGCGGTCATGTGAAAAAAGCAGGTACCCTGGGCGATATGGGATGTACTTCGTTTTTCCCTTCCAAAAATTTGGGTGCTTTTGGTGATGGAGGCGCTGTTTTTACCAATGATGATGTGCTGGCTGAAAAACTTCAAATGCTTGCCAATCATGGTATGAAAGTGCGATATTATCATGATTATGTGGGGGTTAATTCGAGACTCGATGCCATTCAGGCTGCTATTTTGGATGTTAAGTTAAAGCATTTGGACGAATATGCTACCGCCCGCCGGAAAGCAGCGGCTTTTTATGATGCCGCTTTTGCCGATTGTGAAAAAATTAAAACGCCCCGAACGGCTGATTTTACAACACATGTTTATCATCAATACACTGTGGTTTTAGAGGATGTTGATCGCACAGGGCTTATGAAGCATCTTGCCGGGAAAGGGATTGCATCGGCAGTTTATTATCCGGTGCCGCTGCACCTTCAAAAAGCTTATCGCGATGAGCGTTTCGCCGAAGGATGCCTTCCTGTGGCTGAAAAATTGAGCCAATCGGTACTGTCGTTGCCCATTCACACCGAACTCAACGAAGAAATCCAGCAGGAGATTGTGGATGCTGTATTGAATTTTATAAAGAAATAAATCAAATGGAAAAAGAGTATTTTGCTCATGAAACCGCCGTCATCGATGAGGCTTGTGAGATAGGAAAAGGAACCAAAATATGGCATTTCTCCCATATTATGAGTGGGTGTAAATTGGGTGAGAACTGTAATATCGGTCAAAATGTGGTGGTTTCGCCTCAGGTTGTGCTTGGAAAGAATGTAAAAGTTCAGAACAATGTGTCCATTTATACCGGGGTGATTTGCGAAGACGATGTTTTTTTAGGGCCATCCATGGTTTTTACCAATGTTGTAAACCCGCGAAGCAATGTAAACCGGCGGGGACAATACACCAAAACAGTGGTGAAACACGGGGCCAGCATCGGGGCCAATGCCACCATCGTTTGTGGTCATGATATCGGCCGTTTTGCCTTTATTGGTGCCGGAGCAGTGGTTACTCGTGAAGTGCCCGATTATGCACTGGTGGTTGGAAATCCGGCGCGCCAGGTGGGCTGGATGAGTGAGTACGGTCACCGTTTAAATTTTGATGAAAACGGAATGGCCGAGTGCCCCGAGAGCCACGAGAAATATCAACTTTTGAATGGAAAGGTGAGTAAGATAGAATAGCTCGCAGAATGGAGATTAAAAATGAATAATGAATGGGATTTGACTTGCCCTGAAAAAATTTTTGCCTATTTCGGCGATTTCGTTTACTTTTAACTCCTTAATTAATAAAAAAATACAATATGAAAATTCTCGTTACCGGTGGAACCGGATACATTGGCTCACACACGGTTGTAGAGCTGCAAAACAAAGGATTTGAGGTGATTATCGTCGATAACCTGTCAAATTCAAGTGCTGAATCGGTTGATCATATTGAACAAATTACCGGTATCCGGCCTGCGCTGGAGGTGTTCGACCTGGTAGATCGCGAAAAAACAGCTGATTTTTTTAAACGGCACAAAGATATTGCCGGCTTGATTCATTTTGCCGCCTATAAAGCGGTGGGCGAATCGGTTGAACAACCATTAAAGTATTATCGTAACAACCTGGTAGCGTTGATGAACATCCTGGAAAGTATGCGTGATAATCAGGTTAAAAATATTGTCTTTTCTTCCTCCTGTACGGTGTATGGTCAGCCCGACGAATTGCCGGTCTCGGAGAATGCGCCCATTAAAAAGGCGGAATCGCCCTATGGCAATACCAAACAGATTTCGGAAGAGATTATGCAGGACACCATTAAAACGGCTGACATTCAAGGAATTGCTCTTCGATATTTTAACCCCATCGGGGCACACCCGAGCGCGCTGATTGGTGAATTGCCGTTGGGCGTTCCCAATAACCTGGTTCCTTTTATTACCCAAACAGCCATTGGTTTACGCGATCAGCTGAAGGTTTTTGGAAATGATTATCCAACACCCGACGGAACGCCCATCCGCGATTATATTCATGTGGTGGATTTGGCCAAGGCACATGTGGTGGCCATCGACCGGATGGTGAATCAAAAGATGAAAAAAGATTTTGAGGTGTTTAACCTGGGTACCGGGAATGGATATTCGGTATTGGAAGTGATTAAGGCTTTTGAAAAAGTATCCGGTTTGAAGTTAAACTATAAAATTGTGGGACGTCGTGAAGGAGATGTCATCCAGGTATGGGCCGATCCCAGTTACTCGAATAAAGAATTGGGCTGGAAAGCCGAACTCGGATTGGAGGAGATGGTGGCTTCGGCATGGAAATGGGAGCAGGCCTATCGTGGTAAAACCGTGAAACCCTGATTTTGCTGCCAAGGGA
>CBETNY010000084.1:0-6557 GCA_965537275.1 uncultured bacterium
AATTTATTAACAATCTAAATAAAATCTTTAAAATATTATAAATCAATCCGCTATAAATATTATGATTTCTATCATATATAGAAATTGTATTAATAAATTACAGTAAACCAACAGTTAAGAGATTTATTTGTAACGATTTCAAATAGTTATCTTGTATTTGGGTGCAAAACGGAAATAGATATATTTGTGTTTGCATATGTAGCCATGTAAATAGTTATATAAAATTTTTCATAGGCTTTCAAAATGTCAGGGATTAATCTTGACTAAAAACCGAAACCCTCGAGGTTCGAATTATAAAAAGATAAGCATGAAAACGAGAAGGGAATTCATTAAAATTTCGACTGTCGGTGCAGGTGCTGCGGCCATTGGTTTGCAGGCCTTAAATCTAAAGGGAATCAATTTATTTGATGCCAAGGAGGCTGATCCGGCCAGCGACGAAGCATTAACCCCTTACTCCACCTATTGTGAAGTTTGTTTCTGGAAGTGTGCCGGATGGACTTATGTGGACAAAAAGGGAAAAATCAGAAAAATCATTGGAAACCAAACAGACCCGCATTGTCAAGGACGTTTATGTCCGAGGGGAACCGGTGGACTTGGAATGTATGACGACAAGGACCGGTTAAAGACCCCCTTGATTAGAGAAACCAGGGCTGATGGTTCTCAATATTTCAGGAAAGCTTCGTGGGATGAAGCCCTTGATTTGGTTGCCGAAAAGATGAATAAATTGCGCATGGAGCATGGACCCGAATGTTTGGCGTTGTTTTCGCATGGTACCGGAGGGGGTCTGTTTACCCATTTGGTAAAGGCTTATGGTTCGCCAAATATTACAGCTCCATCCTTTGCGCAGTGTCGTGGGCCGCGTGAAGTGGGTTTTACGGCCACTTTTGGCGAGGGTGTGCTATCGCCCGAACGTACCGATATTCGCGATACCAAATGCCTGGTGCTGATTGGTTCGCATATTGGTGAAAATATGCATAACGGCCAAATTCAGGAGATGTCGCAAGCCATTGATAATGGGGCAACCATCATTACCGTCGATCCTCGTTTCTCCACAGCAGCTTCTCACTCAAAATATTGGTTACCCATAAAACCGGCAACCGATATGGCTTTGCTGCTGGCCTGGATTCATGTTATTTTGGAAGAGGAGCTTTATGATAAAGCTTTTGTAAAAAAATACACCTATGGATTGGATGAGTTGAAAGCTCATGTAAAAAATAAAACACCCGAATGGGCCTATGGCATTACAACCATCGAACCGGATGTGATTCGTCGAACGGCTCGTGAAATGGCTGCTGCTTCGCCTTCTGTTATTGTTCATCCCGGAAGGCATACCACCTGGTATGGTGATGATACCCAGCGTACCCGTGCCATTGCCATTCTCAATGCACTGTTGGGATCGTGGGGTCGTCGCGGCGGACTTTATAATCCTGAAAAAGTGCCTCTACCGGCTTATCCGCATCCGCCTTATCCAAAACCAAAACGCTCATGGCGGGATGCATTTCCTAAAGATAAATACAATTTGGTAACTGAAGTACTCTCCACAGGTATTTGCTATGCCAGTATCCCGAATCCTGACATGGCGTGTCATTTGAGGGGGTGGATTGTTTACGGAACCAATCTAATGGCCTCCTTGCCTGACCAAAAGAAAACCCTTGAAGCCATCAGTCATCTCGATTTTTTGGTGGTTGTCGATACCATGCCCATGGAAATAACCGGTTATGCCGACGTAGTACTCCCCGAGGCTACCTATCTGGAGCGTTACGACCCATTACGGAATTCTCCGCATCGCGAGCCTTCGTTGGCTTTGCGTATGCCGGCGGCAAAACCAAAATATGATACCAAACCGGGATGGTGGATAACAAAACAGTTGGCCTCTCGATTGGGATTGGATGACTATTTTAAGTGGAACGATATTGAAGAGATGCTTGATTGGCAATTGAAACAGGTCGGTTCCTCTCTCGAAGAGATGAAACGTATTGGGGTAAAACATTTTGACCGTCAATATCACGATTTGTATCATTTGCAGGATTTGCCTGACTTTGAGTTTAATACCAACACGGGTAAGATTGAGCTGTACTCCACTGAATTAGCCCATGAGGGTTTCGATCCGCTCCCCGATTACACTGCACATCCCGAACCTCCGGAAGGATATTACCGGTTGAATTATGGAAGAGCTCCCATGCATACCTTTAGTCGTACTGCTAACAATCCCAATCTATCGGATTTGATGAGTGAAAATAGTGTGTGGGTAAATCCAAAGGTTGCTGCACTATGGGAACTGAAGAATAATCAGGAAGTGTGGTTGAAAAACCAGGACGGTGTTATTTCTTCATTTCCTGTGAAAGTCAGGGTAACCGAACGCATTCGTTGGGATTCGGTATATATGGTCCACGGATTTGGTCAGACCAATAAAAAGCTGACCCGTGCCTATGGTCATGGGGCCAGCGATTCGGAAATGGTCACCAAGGTTGCCGTTGATCCCATCATGGGTGGCACCGGAATGCGTGTCAATTTTGTAACGTTTTTAAAAGAAAATCCCAATAAGGATAGAAAGGAGGTTAAAGCATGAGATATGCCATGGCTATCGACACCAATAAATGTGTCGGCTGCAGCGACTGTGTAGTTGCCTGTCAAACGGAAAATAATGTACCCCACGGCTATTGCCGCGATTGGATTGTGGAAAATGTGGAGGGAACCTATCCCCATCTCGATTTGGAATTCCGGTCGGAAAGGTGCAACCATTGCGATAACGCCCCCTGTGTGCGTTGTTGCCCCACCGGAGCCAGCCATATTGTCGATGGAGGAATCGTTTTGGTTACCCATGATGAATGTATCGGATGTGGTGCCTGTATTGAGTCGTGTCCTTACGATGCGCGCTATCCCCATCCGGATGGCTATGTGGACAAATGTACATTTTGTATTCACCGGGTCGAAAAGGGTCAAAAACCTGCCTGTGTCGAAGTTTGTCCTACACATTGCTTACATTTTGGCGATTTGGATGATCCCAACAGTGATGTTTCGTTGGCTTTAAAAGACCGTTCATGGAAAGTGTTGGCGCCCGAAGCAGGTACCAAACCGCAATTGTATTTTCTGACTTAAAAACAGCTTAAATCATTGTAAAATGAAAGAAGAATTATTTGTAAGCGGACGTCATATTCCCAATATTGATCCGTATTTGAATATCTGGCATTGGCAAATTCCCTTGTACCTTTTTTTAGGTGGTCTTGCTGCAGGAATTTTGTTCTTTGCTGCCTATTTTGTTGTGAGAGGTAAAGAAAAAGAGATGCCTGCCACCGTTAAATGGGCCACTATTATTGCCCCCATTGTGCTGGTAATCGGTCTGGGCGCTTTGTTCTGGGATTTGAAACACAAACTTTATTTCTGGCAATTATATACCACCATCCGGTTTACTTCGCCCATGTCGTGGGGGGCATGGACGTTGATGGCCATCACTCCTTTGTCTATCGTTTGGGTGGCAAGCTATATGAAAGAGATGTTTCCGAAATGGGATTGGCGATTGGGCATTTTGAACCGATTTGAAGCATGGGTGATAAAAAATCGAATCCCCTTTGCCTGGATCATGATGATTCTGTCAATAATTTTAGGAGTGTATACAGGTATTTTATTGTCTGCCTTCAATGCACGCCCTTTGTGGAACACCTCCATCCTTGGGCCTCTATTCCTTGTTTCAGGATTTTCTACCGGATTGGCAGCCACCATGTGGGTCAGCAAAGACGAACACGAACGTAAGGTTTTAAGTAGGATTGATTTGATTTTTATTGCCGTTGAGCTGTTTTTAATTGTCCATCTTTTTATGGGTTTTATGGCCGGAACGGCGGTGAAAATGGAAGCGGCTCAGCTCTTTTTAGGAGGTGAATTTACCATCAGCTTTTGGATTTTTGTGGTTTTGCTGGGGCTTGTCTTTCCCGCTACTTTGGAAATCCTTGAACTTTGGGGCTACCATGTTCCCAAATGGGTACCACCTTTCCTGATTTTGTTCGGAGGCCTGGTGTTCCGTTTTGTGATGGTAGAAGCCGGACAAATTACACGATTTTTATATTGATACATTAAAAAATATCAAACAATGAATAAAAATAATTCAAAAAGAGAAGGCACTCATTACCTGAATCCTTATTTAGGAGGTGTTCTGTTGGGTCTTCTTATGATAGTCACCATTTTTATATCAGGACGTGAGCTGGGTATAAGCGGTGCTGTAAAAGATACTGTGGTTGAAGCGGCTCATGTTATTAGTCCTGCTGCCGCTAAAGCGCATCCCTATTATGGTCAATACATTAAAGAGGGCAAATCTCCAATGGATACCTGGCTTGTATTTGAAGTGTTGGGAGTCTTTATTGGAGCCCTTTTGTCAGGGATTATTTTTAAAAGGGTGAGAAAACCCTTTGTGGAACATGGCCCGAGCATCTCTTCAAAAAGAAGACTTGGCGCTGCTTTAATTGGAGGAATCCTGTGGGGTTTCGGTACAAGATTGGGGCGTGGTTGTACCAGTGGCGCTGCCCTTAGCGGAAGCGCAACCTTTTCGTTTGGAGGGGTAATGGTTATGCTGCTTATTTTCGCCTCGGCTTATCTTTTTGCGTGGTTGTTTAGAAAATTATGGACATAATATGTTGTTAAAACTAAAAATATAATAAAATGGGACCTCTATTTCCTAATGGTTTAATTTCAGGTGATTGGAACCTTGTCATCGCCGTATTCATTGGCATAGCCTTCGGTTTTTTGCTTGAGGCTTCCGGATTTTCCTCATCAAGAAATCTTGCCGGTGTCTTTTATGGATATAATTTCGTTGTATTACGCGTATTTTTTACCGCTGTTATTGTATCTATGGTTGGTCTGCTCTATTTCAACTATATCGGGTGGCTCGATCTCTCTAAAATCTTTATCCTCCCAACATTTTTACCCTCCATGATCGTCGGAGGCGTGGTGATGGGATTGGGTTTTATTCTCGGGGGATTTTGTCCGGGGACAAGTTTTACCGCTATTGTTATAGGCAAACTTGATGCCCTGGTGTTTGCCGTCGGTCTTTTTATCGGCATATTCCTTTTCGCCGAAGTATTTCCCTATATCGAGCATTTTTACTACAGTGGAAACCTGGGTAATGTTACGCTTACTGATGTTACAGGGATAAGTGCTTCCTGGTGGGCGTTTGGCTTTACCTTTATTGCCTTGGCTGCTTTCTGGGTTTCATGGCTCATTGAGAAAAAAGTGAGAAAAAGAATTAAAGAATATAAATTCTAAGATTATGAACCGAAATTATATCTTCCTTACCGCCTTGATGTTGCTTCTTGCTTTTGGTACTTTTTTTCTGACCGACAGTAATAAACAGAAGCAAATAGATGCTCAAAAGTTACTTTGGGAAATTATTCAACCTACACGCTATGTGAGTACCGATCAAGTGGCCAAAATGATTATTCAAAAAGACCCTTCTCTGGAGTTGATAGATGTGCGTAGTGCTGATGAATATGCTAAGTTCTCACTGCCCAATTCAATTAACATACCTTTGGATAGTATTGTAAATGAAAACAGTATGGATTATTTCGGTATCCCCGGGACCAATGTGGTTTTCTTCTCGAATGATGCCATTAAAGCCGATGAGGCCTGGGTGTTAACCAAACGTTTGGGATTTAACGCTACCTATGTGATGAAGGGAGGACTAAATCGCTGGATTGAAACCATCATTCAACCCAAAGAGCCTGCTGAAGAGTCGCCTCGTACAGCTTTCGAAACCTATGAATTCCGTAAAGGTGCACAACTGTTTTTTACCGGTGCCAAGGTGGAGAAAACTACTACTAAAAAGAAAAAGATAGTGGTTAGGAGAAAGAAAAAAGCTGTGGTTGCCTCCGGGGGCTGCTAAAAGTTATGGAAAGTTTAATATCGAATTTAAGACAACAAAAATGCACGTACACGAATTAAACCCTAAAAAAACATTAATTGCCTTGCTGGCATTTGTTATTATTATATTGGTAGGCTTTTTTACGATGCATAAGCCATTAATGACTTATAAGCTTAACATGAAACAAAGTGTTGCAATGCTTAATAATCCGGATGCTTGTTTTCAGCCCTGGCAACTGGCAGATGTGTTGAATCATAAGGATAAAAATGTGGTATTGATTGATATCCGCGACAAGTTTACATACGGTCAGGGACATATTCCGGGTTCCGAAAATATTTCAGCTTACGATTTGACCAAAGCAGAGAATATTGCAAGGCTTGAAGCATTTAAAGAGAAAGGCCTGACTGTGGTGCTTTATGGTAAAGATCAATTACAGGCGAATGCTCCCTGGATGTTTTTCCATCAGGTAGGTTTCGATAATGTGAAAATATTATTGGGAGGATACGACTATTATCATGCGCACAAGGATAATTTAATGGCTTCAAAAAACGATCAATCTTACCTGAAAGGTAAAGCCCGTTACGACTTTGCGAAAGTGGCTGCGAAAAGTGGTTCCACGGCAGGTAAATCAACGGTCAAAACCAAAAAGCCGGTTATTATTCGCAGGAAAAAGAAAGCGGTGGTGGCATCCGGAGGTTGTTAACGAAAT
>CBETNY010000085.1:0-6544 GCA_965537275.1 uncultured bacterium
GTGGTTTCTCTAGCATATAGTCAAGGGTAGTTGGAATGGTGTCCTGCGGACGTCCCAGCCTGATCATTTTACGATTATACGCCTTTCTGTTGCTGATAAGCTTTCGCTGTATCACTGCTTTTTGATTAAGCAAATCATATAAAGCCTGTATCGGCCCTTTCATGGTTAACGATTGTGTGGGTTGCTGATAAAGCAATGGATTTTTTTCGAGCTCTTTTTTAAGGTCGATATAGGGGGCCGGTTTCATATGAATAACCATCTGCTTAAACGTTTCATAATCCCAAAAGGCATGAATCACAATTTCATGAATAAGGACGGTATCGAGCGTCATGGTAAAAACCACCGGCTGAGGCAAAGCAAGCATGCTATCGGTAATGGGCACAACTTTTCGCACATAGCCCAATGAAGAGAACATCAACGAATCGTCGTTGCTTACAATAATATTAAACCGTCCCAAGGTATCACTAAAGCTTCCTACAAAATTTTTTTTACTCAGTATCTGGGCATCCTCTACCGCTTTCAAACTATCGGAGCTAACCACCACTCCAGAAAGTTCAACAAGACGCGAAGGAATAGTCTGGGCGCTACATACAGCCGAAGCAAACAAACCCGGAAGCAACAACAACAAACTAATTTGAAGGCGATAGAGAAAGTGATTTTTTGCTTTATTTTTCAAAATATAACGTAATTTGTTTTGTTTTACGAAGATAACATTTATATTAGCATCTTCTTTGTTTTAAAAGGGGATGAAGTCTTATTTTTTCTTAAATTATCAAATAAGAAATCAAAGCCCTGTTTTCGTTACATGAAACCGAGAAACAAAATGTATATTCACTAAAACACCAGACATGAAAAAAATTACATTCAACAAGTGGGCCAGCTTAATGATAGCCCTGTTTTTTGTGGTTAGTGTATCAGCACAAAACACTGAAAAAACAGAAAAAAAGCAAGAACAAGTAAAAAAAGGATGGAATTTGGGAGCTCTCCCTGTCGTCTCCTTCGACAGCGACTTGGGTTTTCAATATGGAGCCTTAATGAATTTGTATAACTATGGCGATGGTAGCGAATACCCCAATTATCGTCAGTCGCTGTACGCTGAAGTTTCACGTTTCACCAAAAAAAGCGGGATTTATCGTGTTAATTACAACACCAAAGACCTTCTAAAAGGCATTCGAGTATATTTCGATTTAAGTTATATGCCCGACCAAGCCTATAGTTTTTATGGGTTCAATGGTTATGATGCTGTTTATGATTCGGCATGGGAAAACACCGATGGTCCCAATTATAAATCCAGGGTGTTTTATCGTTATCAGCGAAAATTTTTCCGGATGAAGGTTGATTTTCAAGGTTATTTTAAAAATGAAAAATTGCATTGGATAGCCGGAATCGGATTCTACAAAATTGATGTTGCCCGTGTTGATATCGATTTGCTGAACAAAGGTAAAACCGAAGATTTGTTACCTGATGTTCCCACTTTGTATGATAACTATCTTAATTGGGGCATCATCCCTCAATCGGAAAAAGACGGTGGTGCTTTTAGCATTCTTAAAGCAGGGATGGAATATGACAGTCGAGATAATGAAGCCAATCCCAACAAAGGAGTATGGGACGAAATTGTTTTGGCCTCAGCCCCCAAGTTCCTCTCTAACATGGATGAAGGCTTTTTAAAACTGTCGTTCACCCATCGTCAATACATCACTGTTATAAAAGACCGGTTAACTTTTGCCTACCGCATTGGGGGTCAATTTACCCTTTCGGGACATACGCCGTTTTATGCCGAGCCTTTGTTGTTTTTTGCCCGTTCGACGGGTGCCTACAACGAAGGGTTGGGTGGAAGTAAAACCATGCGCGGCATCCTTCGTAACCGTATTGTCGGCGATGGTGTGATGTATGGCAACTTTGAATTCCGCTGGAAATTTGTCAAGTTCCGTTTTATTAATCAAAACTTTTACCTGGCCTTAAACACCTTCTTCGATTCGGGTAAAGTGGTTCAAAAAGCGGATGTTACTCAGTTATCTTTGAATAATTATTTCATCAAAGATGCCGAAGGATTGCACAATAGCTGGGGTCTCGGAATTTCATTATTGCCATTGATCACGGTCAAGCTATGGATCCACAAGATGGATTATCAGGTACTTATGTAGGTTTGAATTTTATGTTTTAATCAAAATATTTTATGTATCATTTAACAAACAGCAGCAGGAAAGTATTCACCTTTCTTGCTGCTGCTGTTTTTTTCTGCTCAACTTTTTTCTTTCCGGAAGTTTTATTGGCTCAGAAACAAAAACCGGAAATACAATATTTCCCTTCAAAATCGTACTGGCAACCGATTATGCTGGACCCGATAGCGGCACAAACCAATGGAAGCTTAAATGCCTATTGGGAAGACGGCCGGCAAAAGGATATTGTTTGGGCCATCTTTGCATTTGGTTTCCAAAGACCTTTAATAAAATGGAAATATGCTTCAGGACGTGTACTTGAATTAGGGATGGAAGTAGCCTCTTTTACCCAATTTGAATTTCGATGGGTGGATGGCCGGTCTCAACGAAACATCCTAAACACAGATTTTAAAGTAGGGATGCCCTTGATTTACCATAAAAAAAACTGGACCTACCGACTTCGTTTGTTCCATGTTTCCTCACATTGGGGTGATGACTATATGATTCGGAACCACATATACCATTACATTCCCAATGCGGTAAATTACGAGCAACTAGACATTACGGCAAGCTATACCAAAGCCTTTTACCGGATTTACGGCGGAGTAGGCCTTGTGGTAAGGCCCGAAACCATCCGCAAACGTTGGGATTTTGAAGCGGGTTTTTTTATCTCAAAAAAAATAGCCGGATCACAAGGAATGGCCTGGATTGGTGGAATGGACATCAAGGCTTACCAACAAAACAATTTTAACCCCGGCATAAACATGGGTGTCGGCCTTCGTATGGCCAATCGTGATAAACACCCCTTTAAATTAATCCTGCAATACTATCACGGAAACCTGCCTTTTGGTGTTTATGAAGCGCGGCATGTACAGTGGTTGGGATTAGGTCTTTATATGAACCCCTGGTAATTGTTTTAACCTTTCTTTTTTTACGGTATGATTATTGTTTTATTTGGGCATTTTTAACCCAAAAAATGAACAAATGAGAAAATTTACCGGAATCCTGTTGTGTTTATTCATGGCAGGAAGTATGTCAATCATGGCACAACAAGTACAAGGAACAAGTAGTTTTGAATTAGGGATTTTAAATGCCGGGTACACCAGAGAAGTTCCCATCTCACAAACAGCCACCCTGATTGCCTATGCCGGTTTGGAAGGATCGGTAACCTATACCAACAATTTCATCCACTATGCTTTCGTCCCTACCATTGGCATCGAACCCCGCCTTTATTACAACATCGCCAAACGGGCTTCTGAGAAAAAAAATACCGACTACAATTCGGCTAATTTCATCTCTCTTTCAACGTATTATACTTTTGGAAAGGCTTTTAGCAATTACAACTTCACACCTCAACCTACCTTTATCATCAGTCCGTTGTGGGGCATTCAGCGTGCCATTGGAAAACATATTTTGTACCATGTAGCCGTTGGCCCATTGTTTTACAAAACAGAAGACAATCTGGACATCTTACTGAACGTGGACATCTCGTTCAATTTTCACCTCAAGAAAATGAAACTTTAAGATCGAAAAAAAAGCACCTGAATTTTCCGTTTCATCAATGGTTAACGATTTCCGTCGTAAGCCCATTTCAGATAAATGGCACCCCAGGTAAAGCCACCACCAAAGGCAGCAAGTACAAGGTTATCACCTTTCTTTAACTGGTTTTCCCATTCATACAAACACATAGGGATGGTACCGTTGGTGGTATTTCCATACCGCTGGATGTTAATCATCACCTTGCTTTTATCCAATTTCATCCTGCGGGCGGTTGCCTCAATAATGCGTAAGTTAGCCTGATGAGGAACCAACCAATCAATATCATCCGATGATAAATGGTTCCGTTCCATGATTTCAACAGCTACATCGGCCATATTGGTGACGGCAAATTTAAAAACCGGTTGCCCTTCCTGGTAAATAAAGTGTTCGCGGGCATCTACCGTTTCGTGAGAAGCAGGTTTTACCGACCCTCCGGCTTTTTGGTGCAAATGCACACGTCCCGAACCATCCGTATAAAACCGGTGATCCATAATCCCGATTTCATCGGTTGTGGGTTCCAGTAAAACGGCACCGGCGGCATCGCCAAAAATAACACAGGTGGCGCGATCGGTATAATCGGTAATAGAAGACATTTTATCACCACCCACTACAATTACTTTTTTATATTCACCTGATTCAACATATTTTGAGGCGGTAATTAAAGCAAAAATAAAAGTCGAACAAGCCGCATTCATATCAAAACTAAAGGCATTTTTTATTCCCACCTTATCACTGATAATATTGGCTGTTGCAGGAAATTGCATGTCCGGAGTTACCGTAGCGCATATTAACAAATCAACTTCATCGGGAGTAGTACCTGTTTTTTTAAGCAGACCTTTTACCGCTTCCACGCCCATATCTGAAGTACCCAGCCCTTCTCCCTTCAAAATATGTCGTTCTTTAATTCCTGTACGGGTTGTAATCCACTCATCCGTGGTGTCAACCATCTTTTCCAGGTCTTTGTTGGTCAAAATATCCTCGGGGGCCCAGGCATAAATACCTTTAATGGCGGCTTTTAATTTAGCCATAGAATTATTTATTGAATTTTGAATGGGACAAATGTAAGGATTTCCGAAAATAAGCCCTCGCCGATAAAGCATTTTTAACAAAAAAACAAAACCCTTGCGCTCAATGAGAACAAGGGTTTTGTTTTTTTACTTTAGTTCTAAAACCGGAACCGGTCGGAATAGGGAATGCCTCTATTAGGCTTCAGCACCCTGTACCACCAACTTTCCTTTGTAATAAAGGTCCCCATCAACATAGTAAGCACGATGGTAAACATGTACAGTACCGGTAGTGGGGCAAGTAGCTAAAACAGGAGCATGTGCTTTAATATGCGTCCTTCTTTTATCTCTTCTTGTTCTTGAAATTTTTCTTTTTGGATGTGCCATTTTACTTATTTTTAAATTTTTCTACTTATTTATTTTTCAGTTTCTTTAAAGCATCCCACCGGGGATCGCCCAAAGATGCAGCATGGTGATCAATACGTTCCAACATTTCACTGTTACAGGTATGATTTCCATTTTCGTCATCCGGATGCACCCGCTTTATGGGCAACATCAGGTTGATGTATTCGTATATAAATTGACTCAAATCAATGCGGTTTTCATCATGAGGAATGGTGATTAACTCATCAGTAATTTCCTCAAAGCGATCGGCGTATTTTACCACCAACCGGTATTCACCGGTAAGGGGTTGTTCATACTCCTCCAAACAACGATCGCATTCCAGCATGACCCGGCCATCAAAATGGAAATCGAACACCATTAAACCGGATTCTTTTTCCATATCAACTTGAAGGTTCAGCGTCCCTTTGTGGATATTGAGTAATGTATAACTTTCAAAGAACGAATCGCCTACTACAAAATCATAGTGATGGTCCCCAAGGCCCAAACCTTTAAAGGGTATTATAAAATCACTGTTCTTTCTCACCTCATCAAAATTGGGCGGCAAAATTAGAGATAATAATTTGTTTATACAAATTTTTTTAACAAGTTAAATTTGAAACAGATAGTCTCCTGTTTTCTCATGATGACCAGTGTATGCACACCAACCATCCGACAAAGTAGTGTAGCACTTACTCTCTAATTACCAATCGTTTGTGAATAACTCACAATCTGTTTGAAAAGATTATAAATAAATATCACCCTGTTTTTATATCTAAATTTAACTATAATTTTGCGCGTTGGAACAATTAATAATTACAGCTATGATGTGGTTTAACAAAATGATTGCCTCAATATTGCCCCATATGCCAAAAAATTTGGTATGGGTTTTTTCAAAACGATATATTGCCGGTCGTACCCTTGATGATGCAGTAAGTGTAGCCAAAAACCTGAACAAAGAAGGGTATATGGTAACCATCGATCTATTGGGCGAATTTATCACCAACATGGACGAAGCGGAGAAAAATCGCGAACAATACCTAAATATTGTAGAGACCATCGAAAAAAATAAAATCGACGGAAACTATTCGCTTAAGCCAACCATGTTTGGCCTCTTAATCGATGAAGAAGGCTGTTACAAGAATATGCGTGCCATTGTAAAAAAGGCTGCTGAATTTAACAATTTCGTCCGCATCGACATGGAAGATTCTTCCTGCGTGGATCGCGAAATTGAAATTTTCAGGCGTTTAAAGGCCGAATTTCCCAATCATGTCGGTTTGGTTTTGCAGGCTTACATGCGTCGTACACCGGATGACATTAAAAACCTCATGGATATTCACACCGAAGAGTCACCGCTAAATTTCCGTTTATGCAAGGGCATCTATGTAGAGCCGGAAGAAATCGCTTACAAAAAATACGAAGAAATCAATACGCATTATTTGGAGAATCTGGAATTTATGT
>CBETNY010000086.1:0-6453 GCA_965537275.1 uncultured bacterium
AACACTTGGTTTATAAGTATAATATAATATTTTATCTACATAAAAGTCAATTTTCGACTCATCCCACTCAATGGCATACAGATGGAAGTCATTTTCCACTCCCGGAACTCGCAGCGTAGCAGTATTGACCGTATTCCCATGGCTCGAAGGAGTATGAATGGAACCATGAATAACATCTGGCTCTTTGCCAATATATTCCATAATATCGGCTTCGCCACAGGCCGGCCAGCCCACAGTAGTAATATTTGAACCCAATATCCAAAAGGCGGGCCATATTCCGGCCCCCGAAGGCAATTTAATTTCGGCTTCCACCCGGCCGTATTTAAATGAAAACTTACCCTGTGTTTTAATTCTGGCAGAGGTATATGAAGAGGTGCTGTAGTTTTCTTTAAGCGCAGTAATTTTAAGTACGCCATCTTCTATTTTAACGTTTTCGGGCCGGTCGGTGTAATATTCCAATTCGTTATTGCCCCATCCACTGTTTCCGGTACCGATATCAAATCCCCACTTTGCGGGGTCTAAGGCTGTCTGTTGGCTGAAATCGTCTTCCCACACCAGTGTATAATTGGGTTGTGAAGCACCACCCAGCAAGGCAAAATCGTCAAAATAAAAGGTGCCCGGTTCGCTATGTCCCTCTCCTCCAATTTGTAAAACAACCTGATCAAAATCAGTTCGATCGGTCACATCACTAAAATCAAAAGTCACTTCCACCCATTGATCCAGCTGATCGATACGCACTTTTCGCTCTTCCTGAGTTGTCCATGCATTGCCTCCAAGCAAACTATTCTGTAATTTCAGTGCTACGGTTTGATTATCGGCACTGAGCGAAGTGTTTGAACTGGGAAGGTATACCATTACCTTGAATTTATTCCGGGTAGTCAAATCCATCCTGTAATCGAGAATAAATTGAGCATTGGCGTAAGCAAACGAGGTTCCTCTGACATATTTCGCCACTTTGTCCGAAGTGTTCAAACCGGAGGCATCAGGATTGTCGGCAGACTCATCCAAACTACCATCATCACCCCCTTGGAAGTTCCAGGTCATAGTTCCGGGTGTATCAAAGTTGTCAAACATATCCACTGCCTTATACGGTTTCTCTTCGGGAGGAGGAGCCACCGTATCTTCCACTTTGAAATGATAGAACCAGGCCAAACCGTCATGTCGTGAAATTAAGTACATTTTATCTTCACTGATTTCCTTAATTTCATAGGACACCGGGACACCGTAATAATAGCTCATAAATCCATTATGGGTGAACGACAATATTTTCTTGCCATCACTTTCCACCACATTCCAGGTCATTTGATCGGAAGGAGTATACTCGGCCGTAAAATCAGCACTGGGGGCCGAAGCCAATCCAAAATCAGCATAAAAATCTTTATTCACGTATGTATCACCATGATTATCATAGGTAAATTTCATACCGTCCATACTGAAGATCATCCGGTCGTCGTACAATCCCAATCCTGCTTTGTCATTCGGGGCAGCTGACCACCAAATGGGAGAATCACTGTCGGCAGGGCCTACGCCGAAATGTCCGGGCATGGTTTGATCCCAAACCCAAACCTTTCCCTCATGGTTGTCACATCCGCCACTGATTAAGTTTAAGGTTTCGTCGTCGCACATCAGACTTAAATCGGTGGTGTCAATGGTTACTGTTTTTTGAATTTTAGCACTTCCACCCCTTCCATACAAGGTCATGGTAACCACGTAGTCTCCCTTATAAGGATAGATCACCTTTTGTTTTTGTCCCTTTCCACTTTGGTTGTTTCCAAAATCCCAAAAGGGAATTCCATCCACTGCCGACTGATTGGTCAATTGAACAATGTTTGGGGTGGTGTAATCCACCGTAAAGTTTAGCTGATCAGAAGTGGGTGCCGGCCCCATTTCAGGGCCTACGACCTCTTTGGGCTGACAACCGCTCACAAAAAAGATCATCACCAAATTAAGCATCAAGAAGCCGGTTAGATAGCGATTTATTATTGTCTTCATTTTTTCTCTTTTTTTACCGGATTAATAACCTGGGTTTTGTGTAAGGATATGGTTGGTATTGTCAATTTCAGATTGCGGAATGGGCAAATGGTTGCTAACTCCTTGCTTCCAGCCCTGGCTGCCCAAAGCATCACCCGCTTTTTGAGTTCGAATCAAGTCCCAATATCGAATTCCTTCGAGGGCAAATTCTTTACGGCGCTCCAAATAGATAGCATCCAACAAAGCCGCACCGCCCAGGTTTACATCGGGCAACCCCACGCGTTGGCGAACGGCATTGAGATGAACGAGGGCATCAGCATCATCACCGGTTCTGTTTTCAGCTTCGGCAGCCATCAGCAGAACATCCGCATAGCGAATAACCAACACATTATTTTTCCAATTCAACATGGTATTTCCATCGGGCGACAAATTTTCCTTGAGCGGAGCATACTTTTTATTAAAGTAGCCCGTGTTTTGATATCCCGGTTTATAGGAGGCATCCTGCCCGTCTATTTGGGTATGGAAAAAACCATCTGTTCCGAGACTGCCTTGCGAGGCATCAATAATGGTTGCATCAAATCGAGGATCGTCTTTCAAAACATTTACCAAATCTTCCGTTACCGGGCAAAATCCCCATCCGGGAACATAAGTAGCTCCAGAATAGTCGCGCATTCCAATCATTTGGGTACCAATGTTTCCTTCGGAGCCTTGCAGGTAACCCCAATCACCCCAACTTGACTTTTCAGAATGTTGAATTTCAAAGACCGATTCACTGGTATTCCGGTGATGGGTATCCCACAAAGTGGAGAAATCGGGTACCAAAGCATATACTCCCGATTGAATCACCGCTTCAGTAAGATTTTTCACCTCTGTCATCCGCTGGTCATCATTCTGGAATAAAATAACCCTTGCCAGCAGCGACTGGGCGGCCCCCTTGGTTACCCTTCCTTTTTCCGCATCGGATACCTGCAAGGGCAGGTTAGGAATGGCCTCATTGAGGTCTTTCTCAATTTGGGCATAAACAGCGGCCGGTTCCGACTGAGGAAAGTTATATTCCGAGGGATTCAGTGTTTTCAAAATCAAAGGAATCCGTCCGAACCAACGTTCCAATTGAAAATAATAATAGGCCCGTAAGAATTTCACTTCGGCAACGGTACGGTCACTAAATTCCTGTGTAACGTCTGCCCCGGGGATTTTTTCCAGGTAAAGATTTGCCCGGTAGATTCCCGAATAATATCTTCCCCAAATGGCAGCCTGTGGCCCCAAAGTAGGGGTTAAGGTGAAATTGTCCAGGGCCACCCACGAAGGTTGGTCCGAAGCGTTGGCACCACCGGCATAAGTGTCGTCAGAGGCTACATCACTCAATATTTGTTCGGGAATGTAACCATGAAAACCGTCCCATTGCAACACATCGTAAACGGCAACCAGCGCCCCTTGCATGTCTTGTTCGTTTTTGTAAAAATTTTCCTCCAAACGATTATTAAGGGGACTCAATTCCAGGAAATCTTTTTTACACGAAGTAAAAAAGGAGAGGATTAACAGGTAAAAAATAATTATGCGATATTTTTTCATAACGTTCATTCTTTATAAGTCTAATTTTAAACCAAACATCACAGTACGGGGCTGTGGATAAATACCACGGTCGATACCTCCGATTATTTCGGGATCATAACCCGAATATTTTGTTAGCGTAAGCAAATTACTTGCCGACAAATAAACCCGTAATTTTTCAATCCCCAATTTGGGAAAAGTACTTTTTTGAAAGGTGTATCCCACCTGGAGGTTTTTAATCCTGAGATAACTACCGTCTTCCACATACAGATCGGACGAACGATAATTTCGATTTAAATCGTTCACCGTAATACGGGGTAAAGTATTTGAAGTTCCTTCACCATACCAGCGGTTAATAATATCGGACGTACGGTTGGCATAGGGCAAATCGTAGCGGTGAGTAGCGTTGTAAATTTGATTTCCGGTTACTCCTTGCAGAAAGAGGGTCATATCAAAATGTTTATATTCCAAATCGATATTAAATCCCAAAGTCAGGTTCGGGGTTGCATCACCAATTTTTGTACGATCGAGTTCATTAATCACACCATCGCCATTGATATCCTGAAATATTACATCACCGGGTTGGGCATTGGGTTGCAGCAAGTCGCCCTGATCGTTGACATAGGCTTTCACCTCATCCTCATTCTGAAATATTCCGTTGGTTTTGTACCCAAAGAAATATCCGTAAGGTTCACCTTCGGAAATGCGTGTGATTTGCATTCCCTCAGGCCCCCAGGTTTGTCCGGTGATATATCCCGACTCGTTACCAATCCGAATGACCTTGTTTGAAAGGGTCCCCATGTTAAAACTTGCGTTGAAGACCACATTTTTCCACTGACGGTGATAGGAAAGGGCCATCTCGAGTCCGCTGTTTCGCATATCTCCTAAATTGGTCAGCGGTGAGGCGTTTCCTACTAACAAAGGAATGGGTGCATAAACCAACATGTCTCTGGTGGTTTTTTTGTAATAATCGACGGTAATCATGAATGTATTGGCAAACAAACCCAAATCGAATCCGGCATCAAATTGTTCAACCGTTTCCCATTTTAAATCGGGGTTGGAGATATTAGCCGGGCTGTATCCGGTGGTTAAATCGGCATTCACACCATAAGTATACCGGCTGATACTGTTCATCACCGAGGTAAAGGCAAAATCGCCAATATCCTGGTTACCGTTATTTCCCCAGCTGGTCCTAATCTTCAAAAAACTGATACTGGCATTGTCCTTCAGAAAATCCTCATGCGAAGCAATCCAACCTACTGAAACCGACGGAAAATAAGCATAGCGATTGTTTGCCCCGAAGCGGGAAGATCCGTCACGCCTTAAAATGGCCGTTAACAAATACTTGTCACCATAATTATAATTTAAGCGGCCATAAATAGAAGCCAGGGTCGATTCCCAACCGTAGCCGTATAAATTTTCACTCTCTTTGTCAATGGCATAATCAAAATAATTCATCCGGGTATCGTAGTAAGGCATTCCCTGTTTGGATCCGCCCATACCATCACCTTTCGATTGAAAAGCCGTGGTTCCGGCCAACAGGGTGAGGTTGTGTTTTTTTAGTTTCAGGTTGTATGATATCGTATTATCCCAGTTCCAGGTTCTTCCTTTAAAATAGGAACGGTTAATGATGTTATAATTGGCATAATTGG
The DNA here is from genome assembly GCA_965537275.1 of uncultured bacterium. Lineage (GTDB taxonomy): Bacteria > Bacteroidota > Bacteroidia > Bacteroidales > F082 > Sulfidibacterium. The sequence continues at coordinate 5,175 of CBETNY010000086.1, forward strand.
TGGCATTCAAATAAAATTTAGGGGTAGAACCGTCGCCGCCCCAAAAGGAAAGATCGGCTCCAAAAGAGGAACGGATTGTAAGGTTTTTGATAGGTTCGACCTCAAAATAAAGACTTCCCAACAATTTATCGGAGTAACCCTGGTTATTAAGAATAGATAAGGCTGCTTCAGGGTTCACTATTTCGGAAGTAACGTAAGGAGAAATTCCGTAATAATTTCCATTGCCATCTTTTACCGCATAGGGATAATTGGCAGCATAAATGGCAGCCGTAGCGGGGTCGGTAATCACTAAAGGAGTCACCGGATCCATGTTCAACGCCCTCGACAAAGGAGATCCCCATTCGGTATTTTCGGCCACTCCCTGACTATTCACATGGGCATAGCCGATTTTGTTACCAAACCGCAACCAGGGTTTAATTTTATGATCGGAATTAAAACGCAGGGTCAACCGGTTGTAATTGGAATTCCCCTTGGCCACAATACCATCTTGCGAATAGTATCCCATGGAAGTAAAGAAACGTGATTTTTTACTGCTCCCACTCAGTGACAAACTGGTATTATGAATGGCTGCATTTTTATTAAAGACAACCTCTTGCCAGTCGGTGCCCACTCCCAACGAAGAAGGGTCCTCAAACAGAGGTGCCATTCCCGAATTTACACTGGCTTCGTTCATCAGAACAGCATATTCTGTAGCATTAAGAAGATCGAGCTTTTTCCACGGATTTTGAACGCCGGCATAAGAGGAAAAACTCAGTTTGATTCCCTCTTCTTTCTTTTTACCGCTTTTTGTGGTTATCAAAATAACTCCATTGGCAGCTCTGGATCCGTAAATAGCGGCAGAAGCTGCATCTTTGAGAACCTCCATCGATTTGATATCATCCGGATTCAGATAATCGATACCACCGGTGACAGGCACCCCATCCACTACATAGAGCGGTTGAGTTCCCGAATTAATAGACGACCGCCCACGAATAATGACATCAGAGGATGCTCCCGGCTGTCCGGACGATTGCGTAACAATAACGCCTGGGGTTCGCCCCTGAAGCAACTGCTCAATCCGATCATCCTGCGAGCGCTCAATTACCTTGTCTTCTACCTTATCAATGGAACCGGTAACCACACTTTTTTTCTGCACACCATATCCTACCACGACCACTTCGTCCATGGAGGTGGATAAGGGTTGCATCACGACATCCAAACGGTTTCTGCCTTTGACCGGTACCTCGACCGATTTCATTCCAACAAACGAAAATTGAAGGATGGCATTGGAAGCCACTCC
>CBETNY010000087.1:0-6439 GCA_965537275.1 uncultured bacterium
GGAGAAAAGGCATCAAAATAAACCAGATGATATTGATGAGGCTCCGGGAAGAAATTTTCAAACTGTTGATGAATCCATTGAAATTGAAAATAGTCGGAAAACCTTTGTGTAGCGCGAGAAGAATAGAAGCGTGATAACAGGCTCTGCTCCATCTCCAGAATTTCAGGATAATTTAACGTTTCGAGAAGTTCCAAATCCGGCGGAAAAGCTTCCACTCCCGAATAGTGAACCGCACGATGTTGACGCCCGGCCCATCGCATGGTAAGCAAGGCATTGAGGCCGGTGCCCAATCCTATTTCCAGTATGTTAATGGTTTGCAGAGGATTTGTGAGTGCCTGCAAACCGGCATTGATAAAAATATGCTCCGATTCCTGAATGGCACCAAAAGTAGAATGATAATGTTCACCGGTTTGTTCATGAAACAGCGTATGTGACCCATCCTGGGTGATGACCGGTTTTGAAACTTTCATCCGGCAAAAATAAGCTTCACACCGATATATTTTGTATTTTGCTCAAAGAAAAAATCATTTCGCATGTTGAACAAAATATCCCTTGAAAACATTCTGTTTCTGGACATTGAAACGGTTCCTGCTTATCCTGATTTTGCAGAAGTTCCTGAGAAATTTCAAAAACTGTGGGAGAAAAAAGCCCAACGCATCCGAACCGACGACCAATTAAGTCCCGGTGAGGTCTATGGTCAAGCCGGTATTTACGCTGAATTTGGCAAAATTGTTTGCATCTCCTGCGGATTTATGAATGGAAATGAAGTCCGACTCAAATCATTTTATGGAGATGATGAAAGTATTTTGCTCCAAGAGTTTGCCGATTTGTTAAACAAACATTACTACCGGCCCGAATCGTTACTTTGTGGTCACAACGGAAAAGAATTTGATTTCCCGTATATCGCTCGTCGCATGCTGGTTAAAGGTATTGAATTGCCTGAAATTCTCGACCTGGCCGGTAAAAAGCCATGGGAAATCAGACATTTAGATACGATGGAGTTATGGAAATTCGGGGATTACAAGCATTACACCTCGCTGGAGCTCCTTGCTGCCATTTTCGATATTCCAACGCCAAAAGATGACATCAACGGCAGTCAGGTTGCCGAAGTTTATTGGAAGGAAAAAAATGTGGAGCGGATTGCCCGCTATTGCGAAAAAGATGTGCTAACCACCATTCAACTCTTTCGTAAATTCCAGGGGTTGCCACTTGTTAAAGATGAATTTGTGGTCATCAGTTAACCACCCGAAAATCAAAATTTAAATGTCTGAAAAACACGTCCTATCCAAATCAACTTTTATCCGGGGTACCCAATGCCTAAAATCGCTTTATCTGAATAAAAAACGACCTTTTCTGCGCGACAGGCTGAGCGACGAACAGCGTGCCATCTTCAAGCGAGGCACTGATGTGGGCGTTTTGGCTCAGGATTTGTTTCGGGGAGGCATCGATTTAAAACCCAAATCGCCTTCACAATACCGGAAAAAAGTCGCTGAAACAAAAGCGGTTATACAATCGGGTAGTCACTCTGTAATTTATGAAGCGGCTTTTCAAAGTGATGGATTGCTTATTCTGCTTGACATCCTTGTCAAAGACCAAAATGAATGGGTGGCTTACGAAGTAAAAAGTTCATTGAAAGTTTCCGAAACTTTCCTTACCGATGCAGCCTTCCAATATTATGTGATGCACCACAGCGGTCTGGTGGTAAAAGATTTTTATCTGATAACCCTCAATCCGGAATACCAATTCGAAGACAAGCTGGATATCAACCGACTTTTTCTAAAACACCGGGTTACTGATGAAGTGCTTCAACGGCAGGAATGGATTGAAAAACAAATTATTGCTGAAAAAGAAACCCTTTTGCTGGACCATTCGCCCGTTATCCCCATCGGCCCCCAGTGCAATGCCCCCTATCCTTGTGATTTCCAAAGACATTGCTGGAAAAAAGTATCCGACAACAGCGTGCTCTATCTGGATGCTTTCAGTGAAGATTTTAGATTTAAGGCCTTCTATTCGGGGAACGATGCGCCCGAAAAGATAGAACCGGAATCCTGTACCCGCCAACAACAAATTCAACTTCAATCGGCCCGGTCGAAAAGCCTTTTTAGGGATGAGAAAAAGCTGGCACATTTTGCGGCGTCCATACCCCGGGAAGTCAATTTTTCGACCGTTCTGTTTGTAAGGCCGGCTGTCCCCTGTTTTGAAGGAACAAAACCGTACCAACGTATTCCCATTGCAATGGCAAGCGAAAAGGAAACCAAAATATTTATTTCTCAGGATAACCCCATGGAGGCATTCGCCGATTATTTAAAAAAACAGTGGGAACAAAATGTCCCTTTTGTGGTTTACGATGCCGGTGATTGTTCTCAATTTTTACAGGAAAACCATTACGACAGCCTCCTGGAAGCACTTCCAAACCATCTCATCGATTTAAAAGAGGTCTTTGACAGTGGTATGCTTTACCATTATCAGCTCAAAGGAAACTACCAGAAAAGGCAAATTGCAAAAGTCCTGTTGAATAAATGGATTCGAGCACTGAACCCTGCGTTATTAAAGATGGAATGGCAGAAAACATTGTTCAATCAGGCGGTTGTTCAGGATGAATTAATCAGTCAAACCCATGAATATTTGCAACAATCCAATCAATTTTTGCACGATTTTCTTGCATTGATACAGCATGGAGTATCTGACCGGGAAAACTAAAATAAGTTATGAACAAAGCCATTTAATTCTGATTCAATTTGTATTTTTGACCAATGGAAAAAACGGAAACGAACCTTAAAAAGACAAAAAAAAGCACCCGCCTGAACGCACTGGACGGAAATTATATAGAGCATGGAAAAGTGCCTCCCCAGGCAACAGACCTTGAGGAAGCGGTTTTGGGCGCCATGATGTTGGAACAAGATGCGGTTACGGCAGTGGTTGATATTTTGAAACCGGAGGCTTTTTATAAGGAAGCCCATCAGAAAATTTTTTCAGCGATTTTTCGTCTTTTTTCCAAATCGGAACCGGTAGATATCCTGACAGTAACCAATGAACTGAAGTCCAGCGGAGAGCTCGAAATGGTTGGTGGGCCTTATTACATTACCATGCTTACCAGCCGTATTGCTTCGGCGGCCAATGTGGAATACCATGCACGAATCATTTTGCAAAAGCACATCCAACGTGAATTGATTCGTATATCTTCGGGCATAATCAAAGATGCCTTTGAAGATACTACCGATGTATTCGATTTGCTCGACCGTGCCGAACAGGGCCTTTTTAATGTTTCCGAATCGAACCTTAGACGAAGTGTTAAAGACATGCCTTCTCTGGTAAAAGAAGCCATTGCAGACATTGAAAGCGCTAAAAATTCGGACAACCATATGCGTGGCGTACCTTCGGGATATGTTGAATTAGACCGTATTACCACCGGATGGCAACAAAGCGACCTGATTATTCTGGCCGCACGTCCTGCCATGGGTAAAACTGCTTTTGCCCTTTCCATGGCAAGAAATATTGCGGTTCAGTTCGACAAGCCGGTGGCTGTATTTTCACTTGAAATGTCGGCAGTGCAATTGGTTACACGTTTGATTTCCAGTGAAACGGAATTACCGGCCAGTAAATTAAAAAAAGGTGACCTTGCCGAACACGAATGGCAACAACTCAATTCGAAGATTAATTCGCTGGTCAATGCCAGGATTTTTATTGATGACACCGCTGCACTTTCAATTTTTGAATTGCGTGCCAAATGCCGACGGCTCAAGCAACAACATGACATCCAGATGGTTTTTGTGGATTATCTCCAGTTGATGACAACAGGAGGCGAATCGAAGGGTAACCGCGAACAGGAAATCAGTACGATTTCGCGCTCACTCAAAGCCCTGGCCAAAGAATTAAACATTCCCGTTTTGGCCCTTTCGCAGTTAAGCCGTGCAGTGGAAAGCCGGCCCGGAAGTTCAAAAAAACCCATCCTATCCGATTTGCGTGAATCAGGAGCCATTGAGCAAGATGCCGACCTGGTGATGTTTATTTACCGTGCCGAGTACTATAAATTACACGAATTTGAAGACGGGACCCCCACCGATGGTGTGGCCGAAATTATCATTGCCAAACACAGAAACGGCCCCGTGGGTGAAGTCAGGTTGAAATTTATTGACCGTTTTGCAAAATTTGAGGACTACCAACAACCCGGAACTTCATCGCAAGATTTTTCGGTGGACGATGTAAGCAATGGTTTTAGAACACTGCCTTCAAGAATGAACGATATGGACGAAGGAGATCCTGCCAACGGAACCCCTTTTTAACAATTATTTTATCACATAAATTAATTCATTATGAAAAAGTTTAAATCAGTAATTATCATTAGCTTATCCTTGCTATTAAGCTTAGGCTTCCTTTCATCGCAAGCACAAAAAAGTGTCAGTTTGCGGTACAAATTACACGAGGGAAAAAGCTTTCTTACCACAAGTACCATCGATCAAGACATTGAGATGCATGTGCAGGGCCAGGTAATGACCATCAATCAATCCATTACTTCAGACGAAACGGTACACATTGCTAAAGTGGATGCCAAAACCATCAAAACTTCACAAAGTATCGATAAAATGACCATGAAGCAGAGCATGGCCGGACAGGAGTTTTTCTACGATTCATCCGATCCTGCCACCTACGCCAGTGGGCGGGGCGCACAACTGGGAGCTGCCTTTAATAAACTGATAAAAAAGACTTTTAGTATCACCATCGATAAATTGGGAAACATCCAATCGTTCGATTTGGCCAACCTTACCGGTCCAGACGGAAAGGTGTCCGACAATGTCATTTCCGGTAATAATTTCATCATCTTCCCTGAAAAAAAGGTAAAACCCAACGACAGCTGGGAAGCCGACATCAAACCGCTTAAAGGAAGCAAAACCAAAATTCATATGAAATACACCCTGTTGAAACTTTCAGGTAAAAAAGCAACCATTGGTTTGGAAGGTACCATTACTTCTAATGAAGAAGCCGGTGATAACGTGCCTAAAATCGATGGAAGTCTGAGTGGTGAAGCAACTGTGGATCTCCGCACCGGATGGACCATGGAATCGAATATGGATCAAGAGATAAAAATGGAAGTCAATCAAAACGGAATGACTATCCCCATGACCATCAGCAGTACGGTAACGAAAAAATCGAAGGCAAAATAAAGCTCGCACAAACTGTTTTTTGCCAGGAAACAGGAAATCAGAAACATACCTTTCAACAAAAAGCCCGGCTTAGCATTCAATTCTAACCGGGCTTTTTGTTTATAACCATGTCAAGTGCCCTGGCATAATGACATCCTTCAATTTGGTTGGCTTACCGCATGGCAGCCATTAACAGATCCAAATCACGGGAAGCCAATCCCAACTTTTTGGCCATATTTTTATTGGTCAGGATACCGCTGTACATATACACACCCTCTCCGAACTCTCTGTTACGGAAGATGAATTGTTCGAAACTTCCAGCCTCTGCCATCTGTAACAAAATGGTCGTCAAAAAATTACTTAATGAATAAGAGGCCGTATGAGGCACGCGTGAAGCAATGTTGGGCACACAGTAATGGGTAATATCGTGCACCTTATATACCGGATTTTGATGCGAGGTCGGTTTGGAGGTTTCAAAGCATCCGCCCTGGTCGATGCTTACATCCACAATAACAGCTCCTTTTTTCATTTGTTTTACCATCCCTTCGGGCACAATACAGCTCGATTCGCCGGTAGCAGAATGTTTGGCAGCAATCACCACATCGGCCTCTTTTAAAGCTTTCAATAGCAGGGTGGGCTGCAAAATTGAGGTAAAGATACGGTCAGAAATCTGATTTTGAAGGTGACGCAATTTGTAGATGGAATCATCGAAAATTTTCACCTGCGCCCCCATTCCCATGGCTGTGCGAGCCGCATATTCAGCCACAGTTCCGGCCCCGATGATTACCACCTCTGAAGGTCTGATACCGGGAAAGCCTCCCAGCATTACCCCTTTTCCATATTCGGGATGACTCAGATACTCCGATGCAATCATGATGGAAGCATTGCCAATAATTTCACTCATTGAACGCAACATAGGAAAAGCACCGGTTTTGTCTTTGATAAGCTCAAAGGCAATGGCATGCGTTTTTTTTTCGATTAATTTCTTAAAATAATGTTTGTTACGACTTTGCGCGTTAATAGAAGAAAAGAGGATATTTTTTCGTTTCAACATTTGAATTTCCGCTTCCGTAGGTGCCGCGATTTTCAAAACAATATCAGAAAGAAAAATTTCTTCCGCATGGTCCACAAACCGCACCCCTGCATCGGCATAAAGCGTGTCACTAAAATGGGCCCCCTCGCCTGCCCCGTGTTCCATCATCACATGATGCCCGTTTTGGACCAATAATTCTGCAGCATTCGGAACCAAGGGAACCCTTCTTTCGTTAGGGTCATTTTCGCGAGGGATACCTATCACG